>JANMHO010000431.1:0-3233 GCA_031375195.1 Rhodobiaceae bacterium | reverse complement strand
GCGCAGGCTTGCAGCATGAGGAAGGAGCCTTTGAGATTTATGTCAAGAACCCTGTCATAATCTTCTTCGGTCATTTCCAGGAAATCACCGCCAATGCTGATGCCGGCGTTGTTCATCAAAATGTCGATAGCGCCAAATTGCCTGATGGCTGCTGCGATAGTCGCAATCACCTCAGTGGATTTGGAAACATCGCAATGCATGAAAGTGGCCCCCAGGCGCTTGGCTTCGGCTGCGCCCACATCATCCATGATGTCAGTCAAGATGACATGGGCACCTTCACCTGCGAAGCGTTCCGCGCAGGCCAAGCCAATTCCGCGAGCCGCACCCGTCAAGATGGCGACCTTGTTTTTAAGTTTCATGGGATTTCCTAATGGGTATGAAAATTTCCGCTATCTGATTCCAGCATGAGAGACGCGACGGTGACGTGGCGGGGGCGGCTCAGGGCAAAGAGGGCCGATTCCACAATATCACGATTGGTGAGCCATGATGTTTCGGGCTGGACTGCGTTCCACACTGTTGCATCGAGAGGGGAAATATCCTTGATGTTTGGCGGATAAATGCCGGTGACGCGCACCGGTCTGCCGCGCAGTTCCTGGCGCAGGGCATCGGTTAGCCCCGCCTGGCCATGCTTGGACGCGATATAGGCGATTGAGGCTCCTTGAAGGGGCGTGTTGTGTATGCCGCTGGTGGAAACGATATTCAAAATATCGCCGGCGCCGGATTTTTCGAGCAGCGGGAGAAGGCCGCGGGTAAACAGCAGGGTGCCGGCCACATTGCCGGTGATGGTGCTGGCAATGGAATAGGCGTCGTGACTTTCCATGGGCCCCGAATGCCATTGGGCCGCATTGTTGATGAGTACATCGAGAGGACGCCCCTCATCGCGCATTTTTTTGGCAGTCAGCGTGACCTGGCTGATATCAGCCAAATCTATATTCAAGATTTGTGGGCGGGCGCCGGTTCGGAGTTTTATTGATTCAGCCAGTGAGCCAAGGTTTTCAAGATTTCGACCCGTCATGATGACTTCGGCCCCGGCGTCGGCAAGCACCACTGCAAATGCAGCGCCGAGGCCGCGGCCGGCGCCTGTTATTACTATTCTTTTTCCCTGCACAATCATGGACCACCAAGCTAGCCCATGTCGGGCGGTTTAGTAAGTGTCAGCGGCGCGCGCTGTTTTGCCAAAAATTGCGATCACCAGGCTTGCAATGACGATGAGCCAAAACGCCTCGCCCAGGCTGGTCAGCTCAGCGGCAAAGCCGATCAGCGGGGGACCGGCGAGAAAACCAGCGTATCCAAGCGTTGAAACCGCCGCAATTCCACGCCCCGGGGCGTCGGGTTCCAACCGCCCGCCGCCTGCAAACAATATGGGCGCGATGTTGCCAATGCCAATGCCAGCGAACACGAAGGCTGAAACGGCTGGCCAAAATGATGTGAGGCTGATTGCCAGGGCAATGGCGACAGCCGTCAGCAATGCGCTTGCAACGACCGTTCTCACGGCGCCGATTTTTTGCCGCAGAAGGTCACCAGTGAGGCGCGATGCCGCCATGCCGCCCGAGAACAGTGCGTAGCCAATGGCTGCTGTACCGGCATCAACACGGAATTCCTGCGCAAAGTATATGGCGCTCCAATCCAGCACGACGCCTTCTGACATCAGGGCCAGAAAACATAAAAACCCGAGGCCGATTGTTGCCATTGTTGGCCAGGCGAAGTGCGAGCCGGACAATCCCTTGTCTGTTGAGGCTGGCAGCAGATAGCGAACGAGCAGGATAAACAACGCAAAGCAGAATGCAGAAACAATTGCGACGTGGGCAAACTCTCCAATGTATTGAAGAGCCCAGGCGCCGAAAAACGCGCCAACCATGCCCCCGATGCTAAAACCGCCATGCAGCATTGACATGATTGGCTGCTTTGATGAGCGCTCAACGGCGATGCCATGAGCGTTCATTGCAACATCCATGCTGCCAATGGAGACGCCCAGCGCGAAGGCGGCGCAGACGAAGGCAACCATATCCTGTGAAAGAACAGGACCCAAAAGGCCGAGGCAAAACATCATACTCGTGACAAGAGTTATGCGGGCGCTGCCGTAGCGGTTGATCAAAGCGCCTGCTATTGGCATGGCTGCCACCGCGCCCGCGGCAATAGCCAGCAACGCCAGCCCAAAGACACCAGGCCCCACACCAAGCTGTTCCTTGGCCAAGGGAATATGGGGCACCCAGGAACCCAGCAGAAGGCCGTGCAGCAGGAAGATCGCGAATATGGCCCATTTGGCCAGAATTGCAGTTTGAAGGCTCATGGGAATCCTGTGGTGAGGTGGGGTGGGACTTGCGCTGCTTACTATCCGAGCGGTGCCAGACCGCAAGGTGTTTTTAGGGCCGCCGCATAAGTTGGCCAGGCCCGCTCTGCTATCCATCAACTTTGATCCCGGATTTTTTTGCGGTAAGAGGGATTGCTCACCAAGGTTTGCCGCATGTCCATTTACAATATTGACCTCGACAAGAACGCCGCCAATTATCTGCCGCTCACCCCGCTGTCATTTCTGGCGCGTTCGGCGCTGGTTTATCCGGATCATCTGGCCATCGTTCATGGCAAGCAGCGCACCACATATGCGGCGTTTTACGGGCGGGCGCGGCAATTGGCTTCAGCGCTTGCGAAAGCTGGAATCAAGAAGGGTGAAACAGTGTCGGTAATCCTCGCCAATACGCCCGCCATGTTGGAATGCCACTATGGCGTGCCCATGATGGGGGCGGTGCTCAACACGCTTAACACGCGCCTTGATGCGGCGACTATCGGTTTTTCACTTGACCATGCAGAGACAAAATTATTGTTTGTTGACAAAGAGTTCTCGGCACTTGCCAAGAATGCGATTCAACTGATGAAGGGGCCAAAGCCGATCATTGTTGACTATGTCGATCCGGAATTTCCGGTGGATGGCGGGCGGCTCAGCTCGGTGGAGTATGAACAATTCTTGGCGGGCGGTGATGCGGGATTTGAGTGGTTGACGCCCATTGATGAATGGGACGCGATCTCGCTCAACTACACATCGGGCACCACCGGAAATCCCAAAGGCGTGGTTTATCATCATCGCGGCGCTTACTTGCTGGCGCAAGGCAATGTGGTGGTTGCGACCATGCCGAAGCATTCGGTGTATCTTTGGACGCTGCCCATGTTTCACTGCAATGGCTGGTGCTTCCCGTGGTCGATCTCGGTGGTCGGCGGCACCCACGTGACGTTGCGCT
>JANMHO010000399.1:0-19230 GCA_031375195.1 Rhodobiaceae bacterium | reverse complement strand
CTTTGTCCTTGCAGGTGGCAGGGAACACGGCCTGCCGTCGGAGTATATTGCCGAATATATTCAGTCGGTTGAGGCGATCGACGATCCCGACAAGACACGGGACAAGAAGCAGCGTGCTGCGCTCGGAAGTCGTGGGCGGTGAGGCTACGGTGTCGGTGCGAGTTACCGGTCAAGACTGCGGACCCGATGTCCGCTTCTGGCGTAAAGCGGATGTTGTTCCAACTATAGAGGCCTTCAATCAGATAGCAGTGCCCAGTTTTATCCTCTCCGGCGCGCCACCTCCATTTTACAGCATTGTTCTGTAATCATTTTGACCTGCCTTTGAAGTTTCATCCGGTGGCGATTAGAGTCTCCGGCGTTTTGCTCTGAGCCCAAACCTTGGATCACCGGAGGCTAGAGTTTTCGGCCATTTGCTATCTTGCCCCCGCTGCTAATTCATTCAACGTCCACAATAATTTCTGACGTCCAAGGTTCTCCGCAATATACACGTCAGTCCAGCTCTGCGACCAAGTCTTTGACCTCAATCTGGTCGCCTACTTTCACGTGGAGTGCCTTTAATATCCCCTCGCGCTCTGCTGTCACGGCGGTTTGCATTTTCATGGCTTCGATCTGCAGGATGACATCGCCCTTGACGAGTTTCTTCCCCAGTTCAGCCTTCACACCGATGACCAGCCCCGGCATCGGGGCGCCGATATGGGAGCGGTTGGTTTCATCAGCCTTGGGGCGCGCGGCAATCTTGGCCTTGGCACTGCGATTGGGTACGCGAATTTCACGGGGTTGGCCGTTGAGCTCGAAGTAGACCTTCACATCGCCGGTTTCGAGTGTGGCGCTGACGGTTTGCAAGACAATTTCGAGACGCTTGCCGGGATCAATTTCAACGCTGATCTGTTCACCGGATTCCATGCCATAGAAGAACGTCCGCGTCGGCAGCGTGCGCACCGGGCCATAAAGCCTGTGGCGGGTGCGGTAGTCCATGAACACCTTGGGATACATCAGGTAGCCGTTCAGGTCTTCATCGTCGACTACCTCGTCTTCATTGTCTTCTACGCCAACCTTGAGATCAGCATTGAGTTTTGTACGCGTCGCTTCAAGATCGGTGGGGGCTAGTTTTTTACCCGGGCGATGGGTGATGGCGGTTTCGCCTTTCAGCACCTTGGCTGACAAGTCCTTGGGCCACCCACCCTCAGGTTGGCCGAGATTGCCTTTGAACATGTCGATGACCGAATCCGGGAAGGCCACTTCGGTTTTGGGGTCTTCGACCTGCTGGCGCGACAAACCTTGCGACACCATCATCAAGGCCATGTCGCCCACCACCTTGGAGGATGGCGTGACCTTGACGATATCACCGAACATCATGTTGGCATCGGCATAGGCCTGCGCCACTTCCGGCCATCGTTCTTCAAGCCCCAAGCTGCGGGCCTGGGCTTTCAGGTTGGTGAACTGGCCACCCGGCATTTCGTGAAGATAAACGTCCGACGCCGGTGCAGGCAGGCCACTCTCAAAAGCCGCATATTGTGCACGCACCTGCTCCCAATAGTTGGAAATGTCGCGCACCGCCTGAATGTCGATGCCCGTATCACGCGGTGTATGGCGCAGCGCCTCGACGATGGAGCCGAGACAAGGCTGTGACGTGCCGCCGGAGAAGGCATCCATCGCAGCGTCCACCGCATCCACGCCCGCCTCACAGGCGGCAAGCACGGTGGAGGCGGCAATGCCTGACGTATCGTGGGTGTGAAAGTGAATTGGCAGGCCCACGTCTTCTTTCAATGCTTTGATCAGCACGCGGGCAGCGGCTGGCTTCAACAGGCCCGCCATGTCCTTCAGGCCCAAGATATGCGCACCGGCCTTTTGCAGATCCTTGCCCATGCGGACATAGTAGTTGAGATCATACTTGGCGCGGGCCGGATCGAGGATATCGCCAGTGTAGCAAATGGTGCCTTCGCAAATCTTGTCAGCTTCGCGTACCGCGTCCATGGCCACACGCATGTTTTCGACCCAGTTCAGCGAGTCAAACACCCGGAACACATCAATGCCGGTCCTGGCGGCTTGGGCAACAAACGATTTCACCACATTGTCAGGGTAAGTGGTGTAGCCAACACCATTGGCGCCCCGCAGCAGCATTTGCAGCAGGTGATTGGGCATGGCAGCGCGAAGATCCCGCAGGCGCTGCCACGGGCATTCCTGCAGGAAGCGATAGGCCACATCGAACGTGGCACCGCCCCAGCACTCCACCGAAAACAATTGCGGTAAGTTGGCAGCATAGGCAGGAGCCACGCGCAGCATGTCGATGGAGCGCATGCGGGTGGCGAGCAGGCTTTGGTGGCCATCGCGCATCGTTGTATCTGTGATGAGGACCTGGGACTGTAGTGCCATCCAATCGGCAATGGCCTGCGGTCCCTCGGACAAGAGTTTCTGCCGCAAACCTGTTCCGACATCACCGCGCGGTGCCGGAGGATGTGGCACCGCATACTTTGTTGCAGGCTTCACCCGCCCTGCAGTTTCCGGATGGCCGTTTACCGTGATGTCGGCAATGTAAGTGAGGATTTTTGTGGCCCGGTCGCGGCGCTTCTTGAACACGAACAGATCCGGCGTGGTGTCGATGAACTTGGTCGTGCAGGTGTCGTTGAGGAAGGTCGGATGCTTCAACAGGTTTTCGACGAAAGCGATGTTGGTTGACACACCGCGAATGCGGAACTCGCGTAAGGCCCGGTCCAGCCGCGCAATGGCCTTCTGTGGTGTCTGCGCCGAGGCGATGACCTTGACCAGCAGCGAGTCATAGTGGCGCGTGACCACACCGCCGGCATAGGCCGTGCCGCCGTCGAGACGGATACCGGCCCCCGTTGCAGCGCGATAAGCCGTGAGCCTGCCATAGTCGGGGATGAAGTTGTTTTGCGGGTCTTCTGTGGTGATACGGCACTGGATGGCGTGGCCGCGCAATGTCACATCGGCCTGTGATGCGGCCCCTGTGGCTTCGGCCAAAGTCGCACCCTCGGCAATCTGGATTTGCGCTTGCACGATGTCGATGCTCGTCACTTCCTCAGTAACGGTATGTTCCACCTGCACACGCGGATTCACTTCGATGAAGTAGAATTGCCCTGTGTCGATATCCATCAGGAACTCAACTGTGCCAGCACATTCATAATTCACATGGGCGCATATCTTGCGGCCCAGCTCGCAAATTTCCTGGCGCTGTGCATCGGTGAGGTAGGGTGCGGGCGCCCGCTCCACCACCTTTTGATTTCGGCGCTGCACCGTGCAGTCACGTTCAAACAGGTGATAGAGGTTGCCATGCTTGTCGCCGAGGATCTGCACCTCCACATGGCGGGCGCGAAGGATCATCTTTTCCAGGAAGCCTTCACCATTGCCAAATGCCGCCTGGGCTTCCCGGCGGCCTTCATTCACCTTTTCGGCCAACTCCTCCGGCCCGCCGATGGCCCGCATGCCGCGTCCGCCCCCACCCCATGAGGCTTTCAACATCAGAGGATAGCCGATAGCTGCCGCTTGTTGCTTGACCAGCACCATGTCATCGCCCAGCACCTCAGTCGCCGGGATCACAGGCACACCAGCCGCCATGGCCACGCGCCGTGCACTGGCCTTGTCACCCAAAGCGCGCATTGTCTCGGCCTTGGGGCCAATGAAAACAATGCCCGCCGCATCACAAGCGTCAACAAATTCCGAATTCTCTGACAACAAACCATAGCCCGGATGGATCGCATCAGCGCCTGACTGTTTGGCAACACGGATAATCTCGGGGATGCTCAAATAGGCTCCTACAGGCGTCATGCCCGCGCCAATGGGATAGGCCTCATCTGCCTTGAAGCGATGCAGCGACAGCTTGTCCTCTTCGGCATACACAGCAACCGTTCGCTTGCCCAGTTCGGTCGCGGCCCGCATGACGCGGATGGCAATCTCGCCGCGATTGGCGATCAGTATCTTTGCAAACCCCTTGCCAGCTCCAATGCCTTCCACCGCAATTCCCTTTCTACCCAATCGTTTCTGCAAGTATTCAAGCTAAGTCACAAATGACGGCCTGCGTACTCTGGAAACGACCCCTGCTCGCAATGATTGGCCACCCCTGGCCAATTGAATTGCTTAGACTATCGTCCAGGCTCTTGATTTTGAAGATGAGATAGCGGCTTCAACCACCTTCTGGATTTCATAGGCCTCGCGGAAGTCCGGGCCGGATTTTTGGCCCTTGCCAATCGCACCCAGGAACTCCGCCATCTCAATGGTCTTGAGATCGTTGAAGCCCAGTTGATGGCCTCCTGCCACGCAGAAGCCTCCATAAGGCGGGTGTTGCGGGCCGGCTTCAATACGGGCGAAGCCCATGTGGCGCGGGTCGCTTCCGGCCTTGTAGTAGAGCAATTCGTTCAAACGCTCCTGCGTGAAAACGAGGCTGCCCTTTTCACCCGTCAGTTCAAAGCCGAGTTGCATTTTGCGGCCGGTTTGAATCCAGTTGGCTTCAATGGTGCCGCCGCAGCCACGCCCAAAGTTGACGAGGATGCGGGCCACATCATCAACTTCGACGGGCTTCATGTCATTTGAACCGCGCGCCACGGGGCGCTGCTTGATGACGGTCCGCACATCGGCACTTACCTCGGCAATATCGCCCAGCAGAAAGCGCGCCATGCCGATGATATGTGATCCCAAATCTGCAATCACGCCGGGGCCGCCTGACGGGTCGATGCGCCAGGTCCAAGGGCTTTGTGGATCGTGCATATAGTCTTCAGCGTGAATACCACGGAAGCCCGTGATCTCGCCCAGTTCACCTGCTTCCACCATCTGGCGGGCCAGTTTCAGCAGCGGGTTCTTGATGTAGTTGAAGCCCACTTGCGTGTTCACGCCCTTGGCTTCAGCAGCTTTCACCATCTCCAGTGAATCTGCGAGTGTTGGAGAAAGCGGCTTTTCACAATGCACATGCTTGCCAGCCGCGATTGCGGCCATGGCCATGCCTTTGTGCATGGAGTTTGGCGTGGTGATCGACACAACCTGAATGGCCGGGTTGGCAATCAGCGCCTTCCAGTCGCCCGTTGATGTTTCAAAGCCATATTGGTGGGCGGCTTTCGCGGCAGCATCGGCGTTCATATCGGCAACTGCAACAAGTCGCGGCGTTGGAATATCAGGGAACGCCGACAAGGCCGTGCGGTAGGCAATGGCATGGGCCTTGCCCATGAAACCTGTGCCAATGAGGCCGATACCAAGTGTTTTTGCCATGGCCGAACTTGCTACACGCCCACGCGCTGTTTCGCGCGCACATCAGCCTGATATTTGACCTGCTCCTTCACAGCATCCCGGTTCGACACTTGAGGCACGCCAACGTCCCACAGCGCATCGCCTGGCGTCCAGGTATAGGCATCCGAGACGATAGAGATCACGGTCGTGCGGTCATTGCCCTTGGCCCAGTCAATCGCCTGTTCCAGTTCGGCGAGGCTTGAAACCTTGCGCGCCATTGCCCCCATGGATTCAGCGTGCTTCACAAAATCAACACTGAAGGGCGGAATGGCCGTTTTGCAATCTTTCAGCAAATTGTTGAAGCCAGGCGTGCCCTTGAACTGCTGCAAGCGGCTGATCACGGCATATCCGCCATTGTCGCACACAATGACAATCATTTTGTGGCCTGTCAGCACGGTTGAATAGATGTCGGAGTTCATCAGCATGTAACTGCCATCACCCACCATTACGATCACATCACGTGTCGGATCTGCCATGGCAGCACCCCAGCCACCTGCAATTTCATAGCCCATGCAGGAAAAACCGAATTCAAGGTCATAGGAGTTGGTTGTCTTGCAGCGCCAGTTCTTCATCGTCTCGCCGGGCAGGCCACCAGCGGCAGTGATCATATAATCGCGTGGTGCAGCCTTGTTGTTCACCACTCCCACAACCTGCGCATAGGTAGGCACCGGAGCGTTGGTGGGCTTCTGATAACCGTCGAGCGCGTTATTCCAGTCGGCCATCAAGGACTTGGCTTTCTGCGTCCAAGCTGCGTCAACCTTCCAGCCTTTAAGAGACGCGCCGAGTTCTTCAACCGTTTCTTTTGCATCGCCGACAACAGCCAGCGCACGGTGCTTCGTAGCGTCCCAGCGTGCCGCATTGATCGAGATGAATTTGGCCTCGTGGTTGAACAGTGTCCACGAACCCGTGGTGAAATCCATCAGCCTTGTGCCAATGGCTACAATCACATCAGCCTCTGCGCCCAGTGCATTGGCCGAGGTGGAGCCGACAATGCCGATGGGACCAGCATAGGCGGGGTGGTCATGCGCCACCGTGCTTTTGCCAGCAATGGTTTCAGTGATAGGAATGCCGTGGTCAACAGCAAATTGAGCGACAACCTCTTCAGCGCCTGAATAGCGCGTGCCGCCTCCAGCGATGATGAGGGGGCGCTTGGCTGTCTTGAGCAGTTTGATCGCTTCTGCCACGCGCTTGCGGTCAGGCCTTGCACGTGGAATCTCATGCACAGTCTTTTCAAAAAACTTCGTCGGGTAGTCGCAAGCCTGTTCTTGAACATCTTGAGGCAACGCGATAAAGGCCGGGCCGCAATCAGCGGGGTCCAGCATAGTCGCCACCGCTTGCGGCAATGACGAGATCAATTGCTCCGGGTGAACGATGCGGTCCCAGTAGCGGGTCACGGCTTTGAAGGCATCGGTGACGTTGATGGAAGGACTTCCGAAATGCTCCACCTGTTGCATCACAGGGTCTGGCCTGCGGTTCACAAACGTATCGCCTGAGAGAATGAGCAGAGGCAAGCGATTGGAATGGGCAACACCCGCTGCCGTCACCATGTTGGTCGCTCCCGGCCCAATTGACGATGTCGCCACCATGATTTGCCGCCGCCGTTTGGCCTTGGCGAAGGCAATGGCGGCCAGTGCCATGGATTGCTCATTCTGGCCGCGCCAGGTGGGGAATACATCCTTTACGGCTTCCAGGGCTTCCGACAGGCAGGTGACATTGCCATGGCCAAAAATCCCAAAAATGCCAGGAAACAGCGGAACTTCCTCACCATCCACAATGGTGTGCTGGTTCATCAGATAGCGCACCAACGCCTGCGCCATGGTCAAACGGATCGTGGACATGAAAGTCATTCCTGAATTTGCGTTCAGAAATTCCTATTGCATGATACGTTTTTATGCAAGTAAAATTGCGTAACGGCAAACGGCTTTTACCTGCCTCGTGTCGGCCTGGTCGAAGCTGTAAATCGTGCCGACTTGTCCCGGGCGATCTCCGTCACACTCGGAATTCTCACGTCATCTGCACTCTTTGGGTGAAGCTTTGCAGCGGTGGTTGTGGCAATAGTTTGCACAAGGCACATGGGTGCCGCCAGCGAGCGGGAGAACGTGTATTCATCCTCAGGAACTATAAAAAGAACTTCCGCTCCCTTGGCCAAGGGCGACAACTGGCTATCGGTGATGGCCAAGACCGGAACATTGGCCTTGACCGCCTGTTCAGCAATAGCAACGACTTCCTTTGCATAATGGCGGAACGCTATGGCCACCAGGACATCGCCCTTTCCCATTGTCATTGCGATTTCCTGAGACAAGCCACCAGACGAGTCCATGAAAATGACTTTACGTTGCAGCATTGTCATCAGGTAGCGCATGAGCTCGGCAATGGGCTCAGAACGAAGCTGACCCACGACATAGATACATGCCGCTGAGGCACAGAGTTCCGCAGCGTCCTGCAAGTCTTGCTCTGATACAGACTCGAGCAAACCTTGCAGCGCCGCGATGTCCCGCACCACCATGCTCCGCAGAAAGCCGACATTTCCATGAGCGGCATTGCGGCTGATTTCTGCATCAAGAACGCTGACACGCTCGCGGAAACCGGGCGCCGCTGTGGCTAGACGTGTTTGGAAAACGGCCTGTAATTCCTTGAACCCTGAGTAGCCCAGATTTTGCGCAAAGCGCACGAGCGTGGACGGATGAACTTTAGTCTTTGCTGCAACCGAATTGATTGATTCCAATGCAATGATGTTTGGGTTCTGGGTAAAGAACCGAGCAACCTGCCTGTAACCATCTGACAGCTTCTCATAGTTCGCTGTTATGAGATTGATTGCGCCCTCATAATTTGACGGCACTGTCAGTTTGGCAACGCGTGCTTTTTTGCTCATGTTCAGGCTCACTGTTCCTTGATTTCCGGGCGTGTCTTGCATGACCATCATGACGTTGCACAGGGTACTGGCTCAATCGACATGACATGTAATGCAAGAGTTGAAGACGCTTGACACACAACACTCATTCCGAAATAAGTTACAATGCAACAAAAATTGCAACAATGCAAACTACGCAAGTCCTGTGCAGGACATGAATGGAAAGGCAATCCGATGGGCATGGGACTGGGACAGCTGATCGACGGCAAATGGCGCAAGGGCAGCGATGCTGACGTGATTACAGCCGTAGATCCCGCAACCGAGGACGTGCTCAGCCAGTTCCCCGCTGCTTCCAAAGCAGACACGGAAGAAGCGATCGCATATGCAAATGCTGCACAGATGCAATGGCGCAAGGCATCAGGTTGGTCCCGCGCCGAGATTCTTCACAAATGCGCCGACGTGATGCTGGCCCGCACGGAGGAAGCCGCCCGCCAGATCACACTGGAAGCGGGCAAGCCATTGGCCCAGTCCCGCCGGGAGTGGCAGCTCTCTATCGATCAGTTCCGCTGGTACGCTGAGGAAGCCCGCCGCATCCATGGCCGCATCATTGAAAGCCGCGCACCCGGTGGACGCCTCGAGGTCCATCATGAGCCTGTAGGCGTTGTTGCGGCTTTCACAGCTTGGAACTTTCCTGCTGTGCTGATTGCCAGAAAGGTGGCCCCTGCGCTCGCTGCGGGTTGCAGCATCATTGTGCGGCCGTCGCGTGAAACTCCTGGAACTGCCGCAGCGCTGATGGACTGCCTCGTGCAGGCAGGCGTGCCGCCGGGTGTTGTGAGCCTTGTCGTTGGCCCCACGTCAACGACCTATGATGTGTTGATGAAATCGCAAGTTGTGCGCAAGGTCTCACTCACGGGTTCTTCATCTGTGGGCCAGCAAATGCTGCGCGACGCAGCCCAAACCTTCAAGCGCGCCACCATGGAACTGGGTGGCAATGCGCCGGTAATTGTGTTTGATGATGCAAGCCTTGAGGCGGCTCTCGACATCTGTGTGGCTGTCAAATTCGCCAATGCCGGCCAGGTTTGCGTGACCGGCGACAGGTTCTATGTACACGAGCGGCTTTATCCAAAGTTTGTGGACGGATTTGCAGCGCGTGCAAAAGCCCTGAAACTTGGTCACGGTCTTGATGAGACAAGCCAGATGGGGCCTTTGATCAACGCCAGGCGCGTCACTGCAATTGATGCCATCGTGGCAGACGCCCGCAAGCGCGGTGGTCGCATCGTCACGGGCGGCGAACGGCCCTCTGACAAGAACAAGGGCTTCTTCTACGCACCTACAGTGATTGCTGATCTTCCCGATGATGCGCTGGCTCTCGCCGAGGAAAACTTCGGCCCCATCGCGGCCATTGCCCCATTCCGCACGGATGAAGAGGTGTACGCCCGCGCCAATTCAACCGAACTTGGACTTTCAGCTTACGCCTTTACGCAAAGTGCCAAACGCATGCGCGAAACGGTAGCGCGGCTTGAAGCTGGCATGGTTGGGATCAACAGTTTTGCGTTGGCTGCCGCAGAGGCACCATTTGGTGGCATCAAAGCCTCTGGCATGGGCCGCGAAGGTGGCAATGAGGGCATTCACGACTACCTCAATGTCAAATTAGCGCAAGTGACGGTGTGAAGATGATAAAGAACAAACTCAAACAGCTGTGGGCGGAAGGCAAACCCGCCATCAACGGCTGGCTGTCCACCTCGTCGCCCTTTGTGGCTGAGGTCATGGCGGCACAGGGCTATGATGCGTTGACGATTGATTGCCAGCATGGCTTCGTCGCCTACGAAGCTGCTACGGGCATGCTTCAGGCGATGCGGGCAAGTGGCGTTGTGCCTATGGTGCGGGTTCCGTGGCTCGATCCCGGCGACATCATGAAAGCACTGGATGCGGGAGCCTATGGCATCATCTGCCCCATGATCAACACGCGGAAAGAAGCGGAACGTCTTGTCTCATACATGCGTTACCCGCCCCATGGCGTGCGCAGCTTTGGCCCCACCCGTGCGCTGTTTGCCGCAGGCGCCGACTATGGCCAGCACGCTGACACTGAAGTGCTGGCCTTCGCAATGATCGAAACTGCTGAAGCCATGAAGAACCTGGACGACATCGTTTCAACGCCGGGCCTCGATGGAGTCTACATTGGTCCTGCCGATCTCGCACTTGGACTCACCGGCCGCAAATATCCAACAGGTTTTGACCGGCAAGAGCCTGAGCTGGTGGAAGCCATCCAGTTGGTGCTGAAGAAAGCCAAGGCAGCTGGTATTCGAGCTGCACTTCACAACGGCACGGCGGCCTATGCCGCAAAAGCCGTTGGCTGGGGTTTCGACCTCGTGACAATTTCGAACGACGTGCGCCTGCTCGCAGGTGCCGCCCAGCAAAGCTTGGCTGAAGCCCGCAAACTCATCGGTGAGGCGCCTGCAAAGGGAATGGAAAAGGCAACCAGTGGCTACTGAACCCTCTCGTGTGCTGGTCGCGGGCAAAGTGCATGATGCTGGCATAGCATTATTGCGGCAGAGGGCTGATATTGCTGTCGATTTCGTCGAAGCAGTAACGACTGAAGCCTATCGTCCCTTTCTTGCCAATGCGGACGCAATCCTGATCCGTACCCAGCCCATGACGGCGGCGGAAATTGCGCTGGCGCCCAAACTCAAAATCGTGTCGCGCCATGGCGTTGGCTATGACGCCGTTGATGTGGCCGCACTGAATGCACGCTCAATTCCACTGGCAATTGTTGGAGACGTCAACTCACGCGCTGTTGCCGAACATACCTTGATGTTGATGCTGGCCGCGGCACGGCGCACCGTGGCCCATCATGCCGCCTCAACGACCGGCCATTGGAATGAACGCAATCGCTTTGATTCAACCGAACTCGATGGCAAGTCCTTGCTTGTCCTCGGTTTCGGTCGAATTGGACGCCGTGTTGCTGAACTGGCACAGGCATTCGGCATGGTGGTCACTGCATTCGATCCATTTGTCACAGACGAACAAGCGGCAGCACTCGGCGTTGCCCGCGCGCCGGACATGACGAGTACCCTTGCCGTGGCCGACTATGTCTCTGTTCACATGCCCGGCGGGCAAGGCCCCATGATAGGTGCTGCCGAACTTGCATGCATGAAGTCATCCGCCATCATCGTCAATGCCGCACGCGGCGGAATTATCGATGAGCAGGCACTGGATGCTGCTTTGCGTCAACGCCGCTTGCGGGCGGCAGCACTTGATGTGCTTGTGGAAGAGCCGCCAGCCCAGGGCCACCCCTTGCTCAGCAACCCATTCATCACCATAAGCCCGCACAACGCAGGCCTCACGGAAGAATGCGCCATGCGGATGGCCATTGCCGCCGCACAGAATATTTTGGACAGGCTTGATGGCAAGCTGAATCAAAAGCTTGTCGTGAATGCTGAGGCGATCGGAATGAACAACGCGGCATAACTGCAGGGCTATGCAAGTCCAGCGGCCACTCTTCCAAAGCCAGCCCGCAGTTGGCGTTGCGGATTTCGATGGCCTTCACGCCCGCGCCAACTGCCAGGTTGATAAATGCGGGAAGAGGGAGCTGCGGCGCAAAGGTCCGATTCATTGCAAATTTGAAGGGCGCAGAAATCTCCTCGCGGCGTTAGCAATTATCGTTGCAAACGTCATCTATTGTCAATAATAAATGCAAAAGAGATCAGAAGGAACTCACGCATGAAAGCAAAACTCGGAATAGCCCCCATCGCCTGGTGGAATGATGATCTGGCTGAACTGTCAGACGACGTGAGCCTTGAGGAATGCTTGCGGCAGGCCTCTGTTGCAGGCTTCACCGGCATGGAAACCGGCCAACGCTTCCCCATGGACATGGCCGAACTGGGCCCCATCCTCAAGAAATACGGAATCTCGGTTTGTGGCGGCTGGTTCTCCGGGTTGCTGCTCGATGGCTCAATTGAAATCGAGAAAGAACGCATTGCCAAGCAACTGTCCTTCTTCAAGTCGGCGGGAGCACCTTGCATCGTCTACGGAGAAACCGCACGGTCTATACAAGGCACAAAGTCAGCGCCTCTTGCAACCAAGCCGCGACTGACGGAGTCTGAAATAGCCATATATGGCCGCAAGATGAGTGATTTCGCAGACTGGTGTGCGGCGCAAGACATGCCAATCAGCTATCACCATCACATGGCAGCGGCGATTGAAACCGAAGAGGAACTGGACCTGCTCATGAAGCACTCATCGGTCCCTCTTCTCTTCGACGCTGGCCACATGGCCTTTGCAGGTGGCAACGGGCTGCGCGTCATTGACAACCATCATGCCCGGATCACTCACGTTCATACAAAAGACATCCGTCGTGATGTTGTCGATGGCTTGGACCGGAGCAAGGAGTCTTTCCTTGATGCCGTTGTGAAAGGCGCCTTCACAGTGCCGGGCGATGGTTCTCTTGATTTCGAGGCTATTGTGAAGGCTTGCGCACGATATGACTATGAAGGCTGGTTTGTAGTGGAAGCAGAGCAAGATCCAAAAATATCGCCGCCATTGGAAATGGCGATCAAGGGCCACAAGGAACTGATGCGCGTCATGAAGGCGGCGGGATATGAGGTGGTGCAGTGAATCGCATGGATGGAAAAATCTGTCTCGTCGCAGGCGCGACCCAAGGCTTGGGTGCCGCCATTGCGCGGCGGCTGGCTGCAGCGGGCGCTGCGGGCATGTTGATTACAGGCCGCAATGCCGCCAAAGGTGCTGCGGTTGTTGAAGGGTTAACCAAGGCCCACGGCACAAAGGCCTTCTTCTGCAAAGCAGATTTCGCCAACGTGGATGATTGCTTCGCCGCAATTGCTGCTTGCGAAGCCCATTTCGGTCGCATCGATACACTCGTCATTGCGGGTGCAACGACGGAGCGTGGCACAATCCTCAGCACCACGCCTGAACAATTCGATCACATCTTTTCAACAAATATCCGTGGGCCGTATTTTCTGATTCAAGGTGCCATCAAATCGATGATCAAGAATGGCATCGAAGGCACCATTTGCAGCATTGGTTCCATCTCTGCACTCGCTGGTCAGCCTTTCATCAATGCCTACTGTGCATCGAAAGCCGCGCTCTCTACACTCACGGCAAATACCGCGTTCTCTGTCATGGGCAACAGAATCCGCGTAAATCTTTTGAATGTCGGGTGGATGGCCTCGGACCACGAGCGCGAAATTCAAAAGGAAGCCGGCGGCGACAATTGGGAAAGCGAGGCTGCGAAGAAACTGCCCTTCGGTCGCCTGATAGATCCCGAAGAAGCAGCCCGCGCGGTGAATTTTCTTGTGTCGGTTGACTCCGGAATGATGACCGGTGCGATTGTGAACTTCGATCAATCGGTGTGGGGTGCGGTCCCTGGCGTCATGCCTACACCCGAAGCGCCCATGACATTGAGCTGAAACTCAAGTCAGAAGCCTTTCCCGAACCGGTGGAAAGCTTCTGGCCATGCTTGCATCATAGGTCTGGAAGAATGGCAGTTGTGGAACAGTTTGAAACGCCTGTTTCTTAGCAGCCAACTCAATAGCGGTCATGGCCGCCATGTCAGCCAAACCTTCAGCACCATCGGCCAGAGGTGCCGTGCCCTTCTGAATGCAGTCGGCAAAATAGGATATCATCCCGCTGAAATTGTCCGTTTCGGCAAAGTCGATAGTCTGCTGCTGATCATTTTGCCGCAACGTCAATTGGCGCGTCACACCAAAACGATAGGCATTGCTGAGCGTGATCGAGCCCTTTGTGCCCGCAACCTGAAACATGTCGAGCGCGTCCGTTCCAAGCCTGCATAGAATTGCGCCATTCGACCTTGTGAAAACTCGAGAGTGACGGCCACGCCCTCTTCAACTTCTTTGAAGCGTGGGTCCATGTGTCCAGAACTTGATGCTGAATACACGCGAACAGGGTTGTCGCGAAAGGTATGGCGCGCAGCATTCAAACAATAGACTCCCACATCTTGAAGAGGTCCACCCCAATGAGAGGCTTTCAGCCGGTGATTGTCCGGTGTCGTCTGAAAAGAGAACACACTGGAAAAGAAACGCGCATCTCCAATGGCGCCTGAATCCACCATCTCCGCCACGCGCAAAGTGGCGGGATCGTTGTGCAGGCGATAGGCAGTCATCAAGTAAACGCCAGCGGCTTGCGCTTCAGCAATCATACTTTCCGCATCGGCGACCGAGGTCGCAAGCGGTTTTTCCACAAGCGCATGCAGACGATGCCTGGCCGCCCGCACCGCATACTCGCGATGACTTGAATTGGGTGTTGCGACGTAAACCGCATCCACCTTTCCGCTGGCAGCCATGGCATCAAATTCGGCGTAGTCGTAGACGTCTTCGATGCCATAAAAGTCAGCGAGGCGTCTGGCTTTAGCCGCATTGCCGCTGACGATTGCGGTCACTTCCGCATTGCCCGTCTGCCGGACAGCCGGAAGGAACGCCTCTTGCGAAATCCATCCGGCACCTGCAACAGCAAATCTGACCTTTGACATTCAGTTTCAAACCTTGACGGGTTTTCCAGTCTGCCAGCTGACGGTGGCAGCTTCTGCAAGGATCTGCGCCTGCAGGCCGTCGAAGCCACTTGGGCGGGGATCACGGATACCCGACTCCACTGCCGTGATGAAACTCTTGATCTCGTTGGCATAGGCTTGGCTGTAGCGCTCAAGAAAGAAGTTCTGCACCGGGTCTGCCTGAGTGCCTTGCGCGCTGTGCAGTTCGACCGTGGTGTTGTGAACGTTGCGAACCGCAAGCATGCCTTTCGAACCATGCACTTTGCCGATGCGGCCTGCGCCGATGACGCCAAATCTGATCATGTTGAATGGTCTCCGTGGAGTTTTTGGATAGTAAAAAGGAGGCGGCACAGGGGGGGCCGCCTCCAAGTTGGGGAGAATATTGAATAGCGAATTACTTCGCGATGCAGGTATCTACTGTTTCTGGCGTGCAGACATCGAGGCCGGTGTAGGTCGGGTCAGCTGGTGCTGCCTTGCCTGCCTTCATGTCACTCAAGGCCATCATGGTCTTGTAGCCCATTTCGAACGGACGCTGGCCAACCTGGCCAAGTGACAGGCCTTCCTTCATTTGGTCAAGCTGCACCGGCAGGGTATCAGCCACCACCAGGGCCAAAGCCTTTGAAGCGATCTGGTCCTTGAGCGGTGTCACAGCGGCGCGGTTTGCGTCAGGAACGAACTGCGGGAAACCGCCGGTTGGAACAAAGGCGTCCAGTTTCGGGTTGGCAGCCATGAAATCCTGGAACTGCTGCACCGACAATGGGAAGTCGTCGTTGGTGTAGAGCGGGCAACCGGCTGCTTCTGTCCAGCCGTTCTGGCCCGACAATACGTCACCTGGCGATTCAGCGGATTCCTTGCCGGCCAGTTCATCACGAATGCCCTTCATGCGCTCATTGTGGTTGGCTGCTGCTGCGCCGCCGGACTGAATGCAGATGGTGCCGCCGTTTGGCTTGATCGTCTTCACAATCTTGGCAAGGTTGGTGCCGATTTCATAGTTGTGCGTGCCGATATATGCAACGCGCAGATCCTTGTTTTCTGGCAGCACGTCAGAGTCCCACGTGAGAACAGGGATGCCGGCTTCCTTGGCGGCTTGCAGGGCAACGGCCATGGCAGCTGCGTTGGAAGGAGCAACGGCAATACCGTCAACCTTCTTGGCCACGAGATCCTGCACAATGGCGACCTGTTCGTCGCCGCCGCCATGTTCACCGGGGCCAATATACATGCACTCGAAAGCGCCGTTGGATTCAGCTTCAGCCTTTTTGCAGCCATCGCGGGCCTGATCGAAGAACGGGTTGTTCATGTTTTTTGGCACGAGTGCGAAAGTGAACTTCGCCTGCGCGCCTGAAGCAACTGCCGTCAACGCACCAAGTGCAACAGCCAATGTCAAAAGATGTCTTTTCATTTTTTCCTCCAAAGAAACGCCCGCTGAACCGCAGCGGCTACGGATCTTGCGATCAGGTTTTTGGTTTGAAACGTTCCCAGTATTCGGCAACCAGAGGCTTGCCTGCAGGGGTACGCATACCAATCAGAACCGCGAGAATGATGAGGGCACCGACAAAGGTGCCTTGCCAATTTGAGTCAATGCCTGCCATCAGCAGCGCATTGCGAATAACTTCAAGAAACGCCGCGCCAATGATGGCGCCGAATGCCGTGCCAGAACCACCCATGAGACTGGCGCCGCCAATGACCGTGGCGGCGATGACACGCAGCTCGTAACCCTGGCCGAGAGCATTGATCGCTGATCCGTTGTAACCCAGCAGCAGCAGCGAGGCGATGGAAGCCGACAACGCAGAAAACACATAGGTTTGAAACTTGACCCAATTCACCGGCACGCCTGTCAGACGCGCCGCATTTTCATTGCCGCCAATGGCCATCAGGTGTCGTGCCCAGGCCGTGAAATTGAAAACGTATCCAAGTATCAACGCGAGCAGGATCATGAGCCAAAAATGCGATGACAGCTCAGGAACCCAGCTCGGCAACCAGCTGTCAGGACCGTGGGCGGGCCATTTGGCCTGGCCAATGGCTTTCACGATCGGCGCATCGGGTCCGAATTTGTAGAGCATCTGATTGCCGGAAAAAACGACCGCCAGAGAGCGCGCAATCGACAGCATGCCAAGTGTCACCACGAACGATGGCATGCC
This sequence comes from Rhodobiaceae bacterium, assembly GCA_031375195.1. Lineage (GTDB taxonomy): Bacteria > Pseudomonadota > Alphaproteobacteria > Rhizobiales > Aestuariivirgaceae > Aestuariivirga. Next base: position 2,486 of record JANMHO010000399.1, on the reverse strand, counting down.
CACATAGGCGACAAAGAAGCCATTGACGATTCCGCAAGCGAGGCCGCTCGACAGCCCGGCAACAAAGGCGATTTCCCAAGGGTATTCCCACGTCAGGAACAGTCCCGCCACGATTGCGACCAGCCCCATGATGGAGCCAATCGACAGATCAATACCTCCCGTGATGATGACCAGCGTCATGCCAAGCGCCATGATGCCAAAAGGTGCGAAGTTGCGCGTCACGTTGGTCAGGTTTTGAGGCGTGCCAAAACTCGGTTCAACGATTGTCATGACAGCCATGAGAACCAGAAGTGCGATTGCAACCCAAAATGATTGGCTGGCGCGAATGCTTTGCCAGATCGTTTGCTGCTTCAGGCCCACGACATCCGTAATTGCGGCATGCCCGGTCTCGCCGGTTGGTATGGATTCAGGCTGCACGGATCGCTCCTGTGATGAGGCCAGTGATTTCTTCAGGTGACGTTTGTGAAGTCGGCTTGTCAGCAACTTTGGTGCCCCGGCGCATCACAATAATACGGTCGGAAACTGCAAAAACGTCTGGCATGCGGTGGCTGATCAGCATCACCGCCACGCCCTGCTTTTTCAGCCGTCGAATGAGTTCGAGGACTTCTGCAACTTGTCGCACCGATATAGCCGCCGTGGGTTCGTCCATGATGACGATTTTGGCGTTCGACAGGCGTGTGCGCGCGATGGCAACAGCCTGCCGCTGGCCCCCCGACATTTTCTGGACAAGGTCCATTGGGCGCGTTTCAGATTTCAGTTCTTGAAACAACTCGCCGGACCGGTCAATCATCGCCTTTTTGTCCAGGACGCGAAACGGCCAAAAGCCTTTCTTTTTTTCACGGCCAAGAAACACGTTCTGTGAGGCCGTCAAATTGTCGGCAAGTGCGAGGTCCTGATACACAACTTCAATGCCCTTGGCGCGCGCTTCCACTGGCTTATGGAAATGGCAAACGTCTCCATCAACAACGACTTCACCGTGCGTGGGCGGAAAGTTGCCGGCGATCAGCTTGACCATGGTCGATTTACCGGCGCCATTGTCGCCCATCAGGCCAACAACCTCGCCAGATTCAACAACAAAGCTCACATCACTCACGGCGTGAATGGCGCCAAAGTGCTTGGCAACATTTTTAATCTCAAGCAATGCCATTGAGGGCCTCCTGGGGCTGCACGGAGCAACGCATGCCCGCGTCTCGAAACGGCATCAAGGCTGCAAATTCGGTTGACCGTTCGAACGCAGTCGCTGCACCCAAATAAGAAAGCAATTTCCATCTCCCCTTGAACCTGCGGGACAAAAATATGCTTTTGTCTTCCGGCCCATTGTGAATTTTTCGGTCATACGACCAGCATTGTTCTGCTTTTTATGCAACGTATATTGCAATACATTTATTCACGCAACAAAAAATTCCGTTCAGGCGAATTCTGATCAATGACCTCTTCCAAAAAGCTGATACGGCATGACCTGGAATTCATGAAACTTGTAGTCACCGAGTGCCACTGGCGTAACGCTGAGGAGAAGTGACCGACTTCTGAACTCCCTCCTCACGGCCAAGCAAGACGTCCTCATGCTCAATGGAAAGCCAACCATCGTTGCCCGCCATGCGCAGGCGATAGCAGAAGTCGTGCCGCCAGCTCTCGCCATTGCCGTAACCAGGAGAAATCCAACTCCACGAGCGCCGGGGAATATCCATCAGAGAACCGTTTTCCAGTCGGTTTGTAAGGGCGGCTATCAGCTTGTTGATCACCGTGTCTTTGGCATGCGTGTGATAATTTGCGTTACCCGCCACAACGAATCTATCAAGTGGGTTGGACATCCCAACCTATTGAATGGTATGTTCCGAGTGCGACCCTGCCGGGTGCGCCAGTTGTTTCAGATCAACGCCCTACGCCCTGGCCTGCTTCGATCTCGCCACGGCCACCAGGCAAGTCAGCTCAAACATCAGGTTGGCGGCGTTGATGCAGGTGATGCCGGTGGGATCGAGCGAGGGAACGACTTCGCAGATGTCGGCGCCTGCGATGTCCATGCCCGTCAGCGCGCGGAGCATCATCTGCGCGTCCCGCATCATGATGCCGCCCGGCTCCGGGACGCCGGTGCCCGGCGCGTCCTTGGGGTCAAGCCCGTCAATGTCTATTGTGATGTAAGTTGGGCCCTCTCCAACGACGCGCTTGATTTCAGCGATGACGGCGGCGCGGCCCATCTCCTCATATTCATCCACCGGGATCATGCGGATGCCGGCGCCATAGCCATAATTGATGTCATCATCGCCATAGCGCGTGCCGCGCAGGCCGATCTGCACGATGCGCTTTGGATCGAGCAGTCCCTCTTCTATGGCGCGGCGCACGAATGTCGCGTGGTTGCACTTGGTGCCCATGAATTCATCAAACGTATCCGCATGGGAATCAATCTGGATCAGGCCCATGGGCCGCTGCTTGGCGATCGCGCGGAGTACGGGAAGCGGCACCGTGTGATCGCCGCCAATTGAAATTGG
>JANMHO010000357.1:0-12002 GCA_031375195.1 Rhodobiaceae bacterium | reverse complement strand
GGGCTTCCAGTCCTTGTCTTTGGTCGAAAGCATGAGCCGGGTTTGCTCAAGCTCGGCGTCGGTTGGCACGGGTTTCACATTGAGCTTGCAGGAGGCCGGAATTGCGCCAATCACGCTCACCGGATCATCCGCGGGATAATCTATGGCGATGAAAAAATCGGGATCGTAAACCTTGACCATGAACTCACCCTTGCGCGGATCAAGGGGCGCTTTCAGGGGCACATGAAAATGCAGGGAAAGCCTTTCATTGCTCCATATCTGGCCGAATTCCGTCACCTCGCCAATTTTAAGCTTCTTGCCGCCGCCACGCATGACGGTGAAATAGTCATAGTCCTTCAGCGAGTCGATGTTCTCCTTGGTCAGGGGATCAAGTTCTGTCTGGCTGTAAACACCGTCGCCATCGGTGTCGAGGCCATCAAGAGCCATCTGGGTGTAACTGTCATCGAAAACCCATTCGAGGTTGACACCTTTGATCAGGCCATCGTCGGTGAAGACAATATCGGAACGCATGCTGACCCAGACATGCGGGTGGGCGTGCGCTGCCGAAGCCGAGGCGCACAATATCCCACATGCCAGCAGCGCGGCACGTCGTTTCTCCATGTCTGGTCTCGTTCGACTCATAGGCAGGGCATGGTGGCTGAATACGGCAAAAAAGTGAAGCAGCAGTTCATCAACAACGCTTTCCCGTGATCGAGGCCGGATTGGCCGGTGAGGTGATCGAGCACGGGCAATCGCTGGACAGGCGGCCAAGGCTCCGCTGTTGAAAACATCCTCTCGCTTGCGGCCACGCAATCGTCTAGATTTGCTGGCACTTAGAGGCCCTTAGAAACGACCAGAGGAAGCAATGGCGGAACCCAGCGATACAGCAGTGCTCGAACATCCGCGCATCCACCTCATGCATATGGGGGTTTTCACGCTTGTTGTCGTGGTTCTAGCGGCGATCCTGTTTCCCAACATCAAGAATGCCTTCATGGCCAATGTGGGGCTTAATGCCCTGATTATCGTCACCCTTCTGGGCGGCGTGATTTATGGCTACGGCATGGTCTGGCGGCTTGGCCGGGAAATTGACTGGGTCAACGGGTTCAGACTGGGCCAATCGGTCGATGAAAATTCTGTTCCGCCGGTTTTGCTGGCGCCGATGGCGTCATTGCTGGGCGACCGGCAAGGCCGCATGGTCCTGTCCACAAACACCATGCGTTCGCTGCTGGATTCACTGGCCTCGCGCCTTGATGAATCGCGCGACCTCATGCGCTATCTCGTGGGGCTCCTGATTTTCCTGGGTTTGCTGGGAACATTCTGGGGCCTGCTTGAAACGGTGACTTCGGTGGGGGACGCCATCAAGAACCTGGACGTGACAGCGGGGCAATCCAGCTCGATGTTCGAGGAGCTTAAAACCGGATTGCAGAAACCGCTGGCCGGCATGGGGCTGTCGTTTTCGTCAAGCCTGTTCGGTTTGGCGGGTTCGCTTATTCTTGGTTTCTTTGACCTCAAAGCCAGCCAGGCGCAGGGAAGGTTCTATCACAATCTGGAAGACTGGCTTTCTACCATCACGGATATCCAGGTTGGCGAAGGCGGACAAACGGGAAATCAAAACTATCTGCGCTTTGACATGCAGGGCCTGCAGCGCGGGCTGGACAAGATCGGCCAGCAGCTTGAGAGCGCCAAAGCCGCAGGTTCAAATGGCAGCGGCGGCGGAGGTGAATCCATCGAGCAATTGGCTGACGCGGTCGCAAGCCTCGTTCAGCAAATGCGCGAGGAACAGAAAATGGTGCGCCAATGGGCGCAGTCGCAGCAGGTGCAGCAGAATGAAATTCAGCGTCTGCTCATTCGCTCCACAGGGCAGGCGCCAGCGCGGGGCCGCTCGCGGGCTGAAGAGTAAGCGCCGTGGCCGGTGCCCTTTCACGCCGCCGCAGACAGGAAGACGCGCCCTATTGGCCGGGCTTTGTGGATGCGATGGCGCAGCTCCTGCTGGTCATCACGTTTCTTTTGTCGATTTTCATGACGGCGCAGTTTTTGCTGGCGCGTGAAATATCCGGGCAGGACTCGGCGCTGGGGCAGCTCCGTTCGCAGATCGCTGAACTCACACAGCTTCTCGCTCTGGAAAAATCGGCCAGGAGTGGAGTGGAGGCGAACCTGCTGGCGCTCAATGATGACCTCAGCGCTGAGAAAATGAAAAGCGCGGAACTTCTCGCCAGTCTGGCTTCGGAGAATCTCAAAGGATCTTCCGCCAGCCAAGCGATCAGCGGATTGCAAACCTCGCTGGACAAGGAAAAGACAATCACGTCGGAGGCCTTGGCGCAGGTTGAGCTGCTCAACCAGCAGATCGCCGCCATGCGCCGCCAGATTGCCCAGTTGAACGATATTCTCACTGATGCGGAAACCCGCAACAAATCCTCCGAAGCCCAGATTGCCGATTTGGGCAAGCGCCTGAATTCAGCGCTGGCGCAGCGGGTGCAGGAATTGTCGCGCTATCGTTCCGAATTTTTCGGACGCTTGCGGCAAATACTGTCCCAGCGTTCGGATATTCTGGTGGTGGGTGACCGTTTTGTGTTTCAATCGGAGGTGCTGTTCGCCAAGGGGGAGGCCAATATCAGCGCTTTGGGACAGGAGGAAATGCTGAAGCTTGCCGACGCGTTGAAGCAGCTTGAAAAGGAAATTCCGCCGGATATTGCCTGGGTTCTGCGCGTTGACGGGCATACGGATATTGATGCTATCAACACGCTGTTGTTCAAATCCAACTGGGAGCTTTCATCGGCGCGCGCCATCGCGGTGGTTAAATATCTGATTGAGCAAGGAGTTTCACCCAAGCATCTGGTCGCGGCAGGCTTTGGCGAATTTCAGCCACTTGATCCGGGAACATCAGAAGATGCGAAGTCCCAGAACCGCCGCATCGAGCTTAAGTTGACGGAGCGCTGAACTGCAGCTTTGCGAGTTTGGCATAGAGCGCATTGGTTTTCACCAAGTGGCTGTGGGTGCCTTGCGCCACCAGCTTGCCAGCGTCAAAAACAAGGATGCGATCCGCATTGCGGACAGTTGCCAGGCGATGGGCTACGACAAGGGTCGTGCGGTTGGCAGTGAGTTTTTCCAAAGCTTCCTGAACCAGGGCCTCACTCTCCGCGTCAAGAGCGCTGGTGGCTTCATCGAGTAGCAGAATGGGCGCGTTGCGCAATATGGCCCGCGCAATGGCGATGCGCTGGCGCTGGCCGCCGGAAAGCGTGACGCCGCGCTCGCCCACTTCGGTGTTAAATCCCTTTGGAAGTTTGAGCGCAAACTCATCGACGCGGGCAGCCTTGGCGGCAGCCGTGGCATCATCTCTTGACGCGCCAGGGGAGCCAAAGCGGATGTTATCGAGAACGCTGCCGGAAAATATGATGGTATCTTGCGGAACTACGGCGATGTGCTTGCGCAAGTCCAGCGGGTCAACCGTCTTGACGTCTGTCCCGTCGATTAACACACGTCCTGCCGCTGGATCATAGAAGCGCTGGATGAGGGCGAATAGCGTTGTCTTGCCCGCGCCCGACGGCCCCACGATGGCAGTGACTTCCCCGGGCTCCGCAATGAAGCTGAGCGACTTCAGCGCTGCCGCATCGGGCCGGGTTGGATAGTTGAAAGTGACGCCATCAAATTTCACCTGGCCTTTGGGGACCGAGGAAAACGCGGTCGGGTTCGCGGGCGGCGAGATTTGCGGTTTCTCATCCAGCAATTCGGAGATTCGTTCGGCGGCCCCGGCGGCCTGTTGAATCTCGCCCCACACTTCGGAGAGTTGACCCAACGAACTTGCAGCCAGAATGGCGTAGATTACGAACTGGCTTAATACGCCGGCCGAAAGGTTGCCGTTCATGACTTCCTGCGCGCCGAACCACAGCAGGCCGACGATTGCCCCCAGCGCCACGAAAATTATCGCGGCGGTGAGCACTGCGCGCGACAGGGTCCGCTGCGCCGCCACGGAAAATGCAAACAATGTAGCCCGCGCAAACTCATCATTGGTGTTGGCCTCCTGCACGTTTGATTGCACTGTTGTGATGGCCGACAGCCGCTCCTGGGCGAAAGCGGCGGAAGCCGCGAGTGAATCCTGCGCGGCGCGCGAAAGCCTGCGCACCCTCCTGCCATAGGTCACCAGGGGCAAAACCACGAGCGGGATCGCGAGGCCGGCGAGACCCGAAAGCTTCGGGCTGGTGAAGGCCATCATGAAAACGGCGCCCACCAGCATCACGGCATTTCTAAGCGCTATGGATGCGGTTGATGAGAACGCAGATTTGATCAGCGTCGTATCGGTGGTGAGGCGGGAAATCACTTCACCGGTTTTTTGGATCTCGTAGAAGGCCGGACTCAGTTTCAGCAGGTGCTCAAAAAGAACGTCGCGCATATCCGCCACGATTTTTTCACCCAACCACATGACGTAATAGAACCTGGTGGCTGAACTGACCGCGAGCAGAAACACCACGCCCAGCATCATGGCGAAGTACTGGTCCACAACATCGGTGTTCGCGGCCGAAAACCCATGATCTATGATACTGCGCACGGCCAAGGGAACGGCCAGCGTCGCCACTGAAGCTATGACCAGGGCGATGAGGGCGATTGCAATCCGCAGCTTGTAGCGGGCGAGGAACGGCGCCATCCGGGCCAGGGGCCGCAGGCTTCTGCCGCCCGTTTCCGCAGCCGTGTTTTCTGCCATTTCGCCCTACTTGCCTCTCATTTGGGGTTCCTGTATAGAGCGCGTTCCGAATTTAACAATAGCGGCGCGCCACAGGCTTTTCCCGCTTATTTTGAGAGATTTTACGATGAAAGAAGGCATTCACCCGGATTACCACACCATCAACGTGGTGATGACTGATGGCAGCAAGTTTGTGACGCGCTCGACCTATGGGAAAGAGGGCGACACCCTGTCTTTGGATATTGATCCGAAGTCACATCCGGCATGGACCGGTGGCACCCAGACCATTCTTGACCGTGGCGGCCGTGTTTCGCGCTTCAAGCAGAAATTCGGCTTCCTCAACAAGTAACAAGCCTTGCAGAAATGCGAAAAGCCCGGTCGCTCTCGCCGGGCTTTTTTGTTTTATCCGCGGGATACCTTCAGCATTGAGGCCAGATGGTCGAGCTGTTCATTGACCGGGCCTGGGCCTGCCTCACTTTCGGAGATTTGCACGGTAATCATTCTATCCAGCTTGTAAATGCGTTCATGCAGCGCCAGAGACCGGTTGATGAGCGTCATCAGGTCTTCCGGCAAGTTCTCCGAGCCGGCAAGATCGTGACCTTTGCCGATGTCGGCCAAGCTAATTCGGTGATTTTCCTTGCTCGCGTCCGCCTCGGTCAGTTCACCAGCGCCAATGGCGCGCTGCAGCAACAGCCAGGAAGCAAGCTGCATGAGGCGCGTGGTGAGACGCATGCTTTCCGTGGCGTAGGCAATTGCGCCGTGGCGATCCAGTGTCCGGGCGTCAACGCGGCCAGGCCCATCAAGGTAGTTCGCAGTCTCTTCAACCAGCGACATGCCTTCCTTGAACACTTTATCAAATTGCTCCGAGCTGGTGAATTTTGTGAAGAAATTAACGGTTGAAACGATGTTGCCGGAACTTTGCATGCTTAACTTCCTCTTGCTCAAACACCTAAAATTATTTGCAACAAGCTGGGCGATCATGGAGCTTGCTTCATTTCGGGTCAATATCCCGTGTGCTATTTATTTCCTTAACAGCGAAGCAAGAACGAGGCCAAAAAAAAAGCCGCGAGAAATATCGCGGCTTAAAGTCTAACAGGGAGGCGTCAAACAGAGTGGAAAGTGCCACTCGGAGAATCCAAATCACTGGATTTCGACTATCAAAGGTAAACAATACTCGTTACCAAATGGTTAATGAATTCGATCTAGTTGCGAAAAAATGAGTCTGCGGCACTGCGACTGGCCTGCTTTTTTGCAATTTCAGCGCGAACCCGCGTTACTTCCTCCTGCAAAACGTGAATGCGCTGTTCCAATTCGGCCACCGAAATTGAATCGAGATTTTCGCCGATAACCATGCTGGGTGGCTTTTTGGGGACGTCATCGAGTTCCATGGCCGTAATCCTTTTGGCGGTTTTTTTCATTTTGCCATTGCGGAGCGGGGTTCGGCAACCCATTGTGTTTCGCAAGGGAACTTTGAATGAGCATGATGAAGGCCATTGCGATTACCACACCTGGGGGACCGGAAGTCCTGGAGCCTGTCGATCTTGCGAGTCCTGTGCCGTCGCAAGACCAGATTTTGATTCGGGTTCATGCGGCTGGGGTAAACCGGCCGGATATTTTGCAGCGCCAGGGCGGCTATCCACCGCCTCCTGGCGCGCCTGCAACACCTGGCTTGGAAGTTGCGGGTGAGGTTATCGCTTTGGGTGAAGGCGTGAAGCGCTACCGAATTGGCGACAAGGTTTGCGCGTTGCTGCCAGGCGGCGGCTATGCGGAATATTGTGTGGTGGCGGAGGACAATGCACTGCCCGTGCCCGCCGGCCTTTCGATGGTGGAGGCCGCGGCCATTCCGGAAACCTATTTCACCGTGTGGACCAATGTGTTTGATCGCGGGCGCCTGGTGGCGGGCGAGACAATCCTGATCCATGGGGGCTCAAGCGGCATTGGCACAACGGCCACCCAGCTTGCCAAGGCGTTTGGCGCGCGCGTGATTGTTACTGCGGGCAGTGACGCCAAATGCGATGAGTGCCGCAGCCTGGGAGCTGAGCTGGCAATAAACTATCGCACCCAGGATTTTGTTGCGGAACTGAAAGCCGCCAATGTGGCGCCCGATGTCATTCTCGATATGGTGGGCGGCGATTATGTGGCGCGCAATTTGAAGTGTGCCGCTTTGAGCGGGCGCATTGTGAATATTGCCTTTCAGAAAGGCGCCAAGGTTGAAATTGATCTCTTGCCACTCATGCTGAAACGGCTGACGCTTACTGGATCAACGCTTCGTCCGCGCAGCGTCGAGGAGAAAGCCGAGATTGCGAGGTCACTGGAAGCAAAGGTCTGGCCGCTGCTTGTGGCTGGCGAATGCAAACCGGTGATCCACAAAACCTTTCCGCTGGCTGAGGCCTGGAATGCACACCGGTTGATGGAGTCGAGCCAGCATGTGGGCAAGATTGTGCTGACGATATGAAACGCGTTGCATCTTTGCCGGGCAGCGCCTATATAGCGGCCATTCCCCACCTATTTCCAGCAGAGTGACGGAACCCCAGGCGGTTCCGAAGGAGCAAAAAAACTATGTCCAATGCCCCATTGATGCCGAAGGCAACCGCTGTTTGGCTTGTTGAAAACACGGCACTCACATTTCGTCAGATCGCTGATTATTGCAATCTGCACGAGCTTGAAGTGAAGGGCATCGCCGATGGCGACGTGGCAACGGGCATCAAGGGATTGGACCCCGTAACGGGCGGCCAGCTTACGCGCGACGAGATCAAGAAGGGCGAGGCAGACGCCAATTACGCGCTGAAGATTCTGGTTTCGAAGGTGAATATCCCGGTGCAGAAATCAACGGGCGGCCCACGCTATACGCCGGTATCGCGCCGCGGTGAGCGGCCGGATGCCATCATGTGGCTCTTGCGCAATCATCCCGAACTGCCGGAATCAACCGTCATGAAACTGGTTGGCACGACGAAATCAACGATTGCCGCCATTCGTGACCGCACCCATTGGAACGCGGCCAACATCAAGCCGGTTGATCCGGTTTCACTGGGGCTGTGTTCGCAGCTCGAGCTGGATTTTGCGGTTCAAAAAGCGGCCCGCAAAGCAGGCAAGGGCCAAGTGCCGGATGCCGCGCCGGTGCGCACGCTTATTCCTGCGGCAGAAGTCGTGGGAACAGCGGCCAATGCTGCTGCTGTCGCGGCAGCGGCCGTTGAAGCGGAGAGGGCTGTTTCGCCTGAAACCGTGAAAAACGATGACAAGCAGTATGATGCGGACTCCGTCTTCGCCAAGCTCAAGGGATTGAAACTCGACCCGGGAACGGAATAATGCGCATTCTCATTGTTGGCACAATGGGTGAAGTTGGCAAGGCGGCGGTTGCCGAGCTTGGCGCGCGGCATGAGGTTATCAAGGCAGGCAGGTCAACTGGCGATGTTCAGGTTGACCTGATGGATACCGCTTCAATCGGCGCCATGTATGAGAAGCTTGGCAAGCTGGATGCCGTTGTCGCCTGCGCGGGGCATGCCCATTTTGGGCCGCTTGCCACCATGACGGAAGCGCAGTTCATGGTCGGGTTGAAAGACAAGCTCATGGGGCAGGTCAATCTGGTTCTGCTTGGCGCCCGCCATGTGAATGACCGCGGATCATTCACGCTCACCAGCGGCGTGCTGGATCGTGACCCTATTCTCAAGGGGGCAAATTCGGCGACGGTGAATGCGGCGCTTAAAGGATTTGTCACTGCCGCCGCGGTCGAGCTTGAACGCGGCATTCGCATCAATGTTGTGAGTCCAGGACTTCTGGAAGCGTCGGTGAAAAAATATGAGGGCTTCTTTCCGGGCCATGAGGCCGTGTCATCGGCGCGTGTGGGCCTGGCCTATGCCAAGAGCGTTGAAGGCGCTATCACCGGGCAGGTTATCATCATCAGTTAAAGTTTCTTTCTTATGATGACGTCTTCGATAGCGTCGGCAATTCCTGGCCTTTATGGCATCTGTTCCCGGGTCAGAGGGGTTGGCCGATCTCGCGTGTGTTGACAGCGGGTTAACAAATTCTTAATTACTCTTTTCTATGATTCTCGACGACGGCCGAGATTGAATATTTCGGGACGTTTGTGGAGGGTCTGCTCTGACTGCAATCATTAAGTCATTTTTGTTTGGCTGCTCAGTTCTTGGCGCTGTCAGCGCGGGTTGCGGAGCAACGCAGGCTGCCAGCACGAACTCGGTATCTATTTCCAACAATGGCGGTGGTGTTGTTGTTGAATTCGCCCTAAAAGCGGCTGAATATGAAGAAGCAGGCACACTGGTAAAATTTTCCGGCAGATGCGATTCCTCTTGTACCTTATATCTAGGCCTGCCACAGAGACAAACCTGCATCAACCCGGGAGCTTATTTCAGGTTCCATTCGCCATCGGCCAAAAATGCTCGCGCAACGCGGACGGCTCAAGCGTTCATGATGCAGAAATATCCTGACTGGGTTCGGAATTGGATAGAAGTGCAGGGCGGCCTATCGAGCCGTCTCATCAAGATGGACTATGCCTACGCCAGCCGTTTCATCTCGAGTTGCGAGAAGTTGGCTCTGCGCTGAGTTTGCGGTCTGGATATTGCAGGAGCGTCAGGCCGAGAAATGACGCGCCATTGTGCTGAATGTAGTCGATCTGGACCTTGTCGCTGTCACCGCCGCGCCTGAACTGGCCGTTCCCGTAATGGGCGAATTGCAGCTTGAGGTTTTCGAGCGCTGAAGCGTATGAGCGAGCCCGCAGTTCACTGCGAACCTCCGCGATGGAAGAATCGTGGTCTCCGAACGTTTCCAAATAGGCAAAAAAAGCCTCGGTGCGGCAAGCAATGGGTGTCGGCTGCTGGCGTTCACGATACCCTGGCTCAGCAATGATCCGGCCAATCAGGCGGTCGAGATATCTCAGCGTTCTATCTTTCCGCGGCAGCCCTTGCTGCACTGCCTCGCTCGCAGCATAGGCCATCCAGTGGCTTTGTTCGGCAACGCCATAGTCGCGGCCGATCAATCCCGCTAATATTTCGGCGGCGCGTTCCGGGCTACGCCCCATTTTGATCAGTGCGAACAATACTTCTCCGGTGTAATATCCGCTCCGGAAGGGCAAGACTTCTCCTGTTGAGAACACGCGTTTATGGATGAAATCTCCGTCCACAAACTCGGAAAGCAAATAGTTCTCAAGCCGTTCGCATAGCGTGTCGAGCGAATGAGACGCTGCGGTTTCAGCGTGGAAAATCCGCCGATTTTGAAGCAGTTGCGCATACGCGTTCAGCATCAGGAGGCACAGGCCGCCGCCAATCTTCACGGCCACACGCGACGGAAGGCAGAGGCCCGGAGGACTGCCTGCTTGCCAAGGGGGAGGCCGAAGTTTGTCAACGATATATTGGACGGCAGTTGACAAGAGGTGCTGCCGTTCAGGTGAAATGTCCAAAGAAAGGTGGTCAATGGCCTTGCACATGAACCAAACCGTGCCGCAGTGCCGCAGCAAATTGTATCCATGGAACTCATTGGATTTGTCGCCAAACCTATGGGCGTAAACAAATTTTCCGTTGGACTTAACGAGACCGAAGAGATGGTCGAGGCATTCGATAACCACATTGAAACTGACCTTTGAGTTGATTTCATCACTATCAATCTCGGGCATTCCAAATCCACCCGTATGCAGGCGTTCCCAGGAATCCATCACTTCGCCTCTTCTTGCATTGACCACATGCGGCACGGTTGGAAAATGGAGATTACGAGACAAGGCAGTCGCGGCGACCATTTGGGGTCGCCGCTGCGCGCAACAGACGCCGCCAAATCAACCATTCGCGGCGTTAGTTGCCCTACTTGTCCTTGTGATCATCGTCGTCGTCATGATCGTCGTCGTCGTCATGATCGTCATCGTCGTCGTGATCATCGTCGTCGTCATGATCGTCATCGTCGTCGTGATCATCGTCGTCGTCATGATCATCGTCGTCGTCATGATCGTCATCGTCGTCGCCGCCATTTCCGGGCGGGGTCTTACCGCCTTTGTTTCTACTTGGGGCGTCGTTTTCGTCGCCGAGATCCGTAGGAGCTACGAACGCTGTAGCGCTACAGGCTGTTTTTGAGCGTGGATATGACTTGAGGAAATCCCGGATTGCCTGTTTGGTTCCTTTTTCCAATGCGACCTCACAAGCACACTCAGCTTTGGTCAGGCCGCCTGCCATGCAACTTTTCAGGCTTGCCGCCTGGACGCTTGCAGTACTTGCGTAGAAAGAGCCTGCCATGACCAAGGCACTGGAAATAATCAAAAAAGTCTTCAGGTTTTTCATGATTCAATTCCTTTCCATTTGTTTGTATGCACCCCTGTTGTATTGATAAACTCGCAGCGTTTTTAGAAATTGATTTGAGTCATGTTTCACTCCTCAAGAATCATGCGGTATTAGCTGCTGTGATTTGGCCGAGCGCCCTTCGCAAAATGGCAGGGCTCGTCTGGCGTGGTGGCCCCACTCGCCAGACAATTATTCACGCTGAGACAATTAGTATTTTAGTATTTGTCCGTCGCAGCTCCGCAAAGTGAACTCGCTGGAATCATGGCACAAGACGATAAGAAAATAACTCCTCCTTCCGCCTGACGCGTCTGCATTTTTAGATGTTTGCCCAGTGCCCAATTAGGAAAAAAATTAGAATAACTAATTTTAAATGTCAATTAAAATCACTTGACTGTTGTAATTATAAATGCAGTCAAATTAACGGTTTTCAAAATTGCTAATGATTCGGCTAAGACTAGATGGCACTCTCTGCTCTGCCCCCGGATAACTGGATCGTAGTTGGGAGACGGTCACTGGATCATTCCTTGAAAGGCATCGTGTAGTTCAGCGGCATGCGGCCGCCGTCGGCGTAGATGGTTTGGCCGGTTACGTAGCTTGCGTCATCGCTCGCCAGAAACAGGGCGATTGACGCAATCTCAAAAGGTTCGCCGACGCGTCCCAAAGGGGTGCGGGACATAACACGGTCCATGGCGGCCTTGTCGGAAACCACGGCTGCCAGCATGTCTGTATTGATGGAACCGGGGCCAATCGCATTTACACGAATGCCGTAGGGGGCAAGATAAACTGATGTGGCGCGGGTAAGTTGCGAGACGCCACCCTTGGATATGCAATAGGCGATGATCGCGGGGATGGCGAGGGTGTCGTTCACCGACGACATGTTGATGATTGAACCTGCGGGCTTTCCGTTTGTCACCTGTTTTACCATTTCACGGGCGCAGGCTTGCAGCATGAGGAAGGAGCCTTTGAGATTTATGTCAAGAACCCTGTCATAATCTTCTTCGGTCATTTCCAGGAAATCACCGCCAATGCTGATGCCGGCGTTGTTCATCAAAATGTCGATAGCGCCAAATTGC
>JANMHO010000426.1:0-2618 GCA_031375195.1 Rhodobiaceae bacterium | reverse complement strand
CCCTGCACATTGTTCTGGCCGCGCAAGGGGTTCACGCCAACGCCATTGCGGCCCACGTTTCCGGTGAGCATGGCGAGGTTGGCCATGGCCATGACCATGGTGGAGCCCTGGCTGTGTTCGGTGACGCCGAGGCCGTAATAGATGGCCCCATTGCCGCCGGTTGCGTAGAGCCGCGCGGCGCCACGGATGTCAGCAGCCTTAACACCCGTGATAGGCCCCATGGCTTCCGGCGAATTGACCGGTTCACGGATGAAGGCGGTCCAGCGGGCGAATTCAACCGGGTCGCAGCGCTCGGCGATGTAGGATTTGTTCTCCAGGCCTTCAGTCAAAATCACATGGGACAGCGCGTTGACGATGGCCACATTGGTGCCGGGTTGCAGCGGCAGATGATACTGCGCTTCAACATGGGCCGAGCGGACGATATCGGTCTTGCGCGGATCAATGACGATGAGCTTTGCCCCCGAGCGCAAGCGCTTCTTCATGCGCGACGCGAATACCGGGTGGCCATCCGTGGGGTTGGCGCCGATGATGATGATGACGTCAGACTCGTCAACCGACTTGAAATCCTGCGTGCCGGCGGATGTGCCGAAAGTTTTGCTCAGGCCATAGCCCGTGGGCGAATGGCAGACGCGGGCACAGGTATCCACATTGTTGTTGCGGAAGGCCGTGCGCACCATCTTCTGGACGACGTAAACTTCCTCGTTGGTGCAGCGTGAAGATGTGATACCGCCAATCGAGCCCCGGCCATACTTGGCCTGGATTTCCTTGAAGCGGTCGGCGGCGAAGCCAATGGCCTCATGCCACGATACCTCCTTCCATGGGTCGGTGATCTTGTCGCGCACCATGGGCTTGGTCATCCGGTCCTTGTGCGTGGCATAGCCCCAGGCGAAGCGGCCCTTCACGCAGGAGTGGCCCTCGTTGGCGCCGCCATCCTTGTAAGGCACCATGCGGACAACTTCATCGCCCTTCATCTCGGCCTTGAAGGAGCAGCCCACGCCGCAATAGGCGCAAGTTGTGACAACCGAATGCTCGGCCTGGCCCAATTTGATGACGGATTTTTCCGTGAGCGTCGCCGTCGGGCAGGCCTGGACGCAAGCGCCGCAGGACACGCATTCCGAATTCAAAAAGCCTTCATCCATGCCAGCCGAAACATGGGAGGCGAAGCCCCGCCCATCAATGGTGAGCGCGAAGGTGCCTTGCACTTCCTCGCAGGCCCTAACGCAGCGCGAACACACGATGCATTTTGCCGGATCGAAAGTGAAATAGGGGTTGCTCTCGTCCTTGGGCTTGTGGCGGAAACTGCTTTCAAAAACATGATTGTCGCCGTCATAGCCATAGCGCACATCGCGCAGGCCCACAGCACCCGCCATGTCCTGCAATTCGCAATCGCCATTGGCGGCGCAGGTGAGGCAATCCAGCGGGTGGTCGGAAATATAAAGCTCCATCACGCCCTTGCGCAGTTGATTAAGCCGCGATGTTTCTGTTTTCACCTTGATGCCGGCGGCAACCGGCGTGGTGCACGACGCTGGCGTGCCTTTTCGGCCCTCGATTTCAACCAGGCATAGCCGGCAGGAGCCAAAGGCGTTCACCGAGTCCGTGGCGCAGAGCTTGGGAATCTTGGTGCCCAGCTCCATGGCGGCCCGCATGATGGACGTGCCTTCCGGCACCGTGATTGCCTGCCCGTCAATTTCCAGCGTCACCATGGTTGTGGACTTGGATTTTGGCGTTCCGTAGTCAGCTTCTTTGATCAGGGTCATGGGGTCACCTTGCAATTTCTTACTTCTGTCATCCCGGCGAAAGCCGGGACCCAGGGATCGCGCTCCGGAGAATCGTTTCTGGGTCCCGGCTTTCGCCGGGACGACAAAATGGAGATGCTGTTTGCGATGTTCATTCCGCTGCAACTTTCATTCGCCGGTCAAAATCCTCGGGCCAGAACCTGACCGCACTTTGTACTGGCATGGGCGTCAGCCCGCCCATGGCGCAGAGCGAGCCATCAACCATGGTCTGGCACAAATCATCCAGCAGCATTAAGTTTTTTTCACGGTCAACGCCCGCCACAATCCGGTCGATCACCTCAACGCCGCGCGTCGAGCCAATCCGGCAGGGCGTGCACTTGCCGCAGGATTCAATGGCGCAGAACTCCATGGCAAAACGCGCCTGCGCCGCCATGTCAACGCTGTCGTCAAACACCACAACGCCGCCGTGGCCCACCATGGCGCTGGCCGCGGCGAAGGTTTCATAATCCATCGGCATGTCGAGTTGCGAGACCGGAATATAAGAACCCAGTGGCCCGCCCACCTGCACCGCGCGCAAAGGTTTTCCCGTGGCCGTGCCGCCGCCAAAATCCTCAATGAGCTGGCGCAGCGTAATGCCAAAGGCTTTCTCGACAAGGCCGCCCTGTTTGATATTTCCGGCCAACTGGAACGGCAGCGTGCCGCGCGAACGGCCCATGCCGTAGTTCTTGTAGGCTTCCCCGCCTTCCGCCAGAATGTAAGGCACGGCGGCAAAGCTCAGCACATTGTTGATGATCGTGGGCTTGCCAAACAACCCCTGCAAGGCCGGAATAGGGGGCTTGGGCCGCACCATGCCGCGCTTGCCTTCAAGGCTGTCCAGCATGG
>JANMHO010000425.1:0-4264 GCA_031375195.1 Rhodobiaceae bacterium | reverse complement strand
AGACAGTGAACCAACCCAGGCGCGGAATTGAGCTGGCACAAGGAGGGCGCCGAGCACCAGAGCCGCCAGCAATATCAGCTTGAGGCCAGCGCCGATGAATATTCCATTCAGCAGGAAATAAATGGAATCGAGCTGCCAGGACTTCCGAAATATGCCTTGTTCATGGCGGAGCGCAAACAGCCGTTCCAAGGGAACAAAAATCAGCATCGCCAGAATGATCGAAATGGGATCAGGTAAAAGCATGCGATTTCACCTTCGGCTCAGGCCGGTTTTTGCGCCTGAATGGCCTTGAACCGGGGCAGGACTTTGGGTGTCCGCGCCGCATAGTCGGCGTATTCAGGAAAGGCCTTGCCCAGCACCAGCTCTTCATGATGCATGCGGCGCAACTGGAAGGCCCATTGCACCGCAATCAGCAGTGCCGCGGGCAGCGACAAGTTCAACACAAGAGTCCCGATGATGGCGATCTCTTCAACTACATAGAGGGGATGGCGCACAAATCTGTAGGGTCCAGCCGTTACCAGGCGGCGGGCTTCCGCCATGATGCTGAATGAGCGGCCGAGCCAATAAAGCACGTAAGCCGAGAGCAGAAATCCCACTGCAGTGAGGCAAAGCGCCATTATCTTGAGCGCTGGGGAAAGCGCCACGGTGGGTGGAATCAAAATTATGAGGGCGGTTGCGAAAGTGCCTGCGAGCGCGGTGAACCGGGGCTCGACGCCTTCGGCAGAGCGCAACGGCTTCAGCCTGATAATGGTGGTTGAAACCACAAGAATAAGAAAAACGATGCTTGCCATCTCTGAAAGCAGTCTGAGCGCCTCGAAATCAGGCGATGCTGACAGCCATTCCTGCGTATTCTTGAAAATGGCTTTTGACTTGGCCGAAATGCCCATGCCGAAGACCACGACAATTGCAATTCGCCCAAGCAAATCGCCCGCCCAAGTCCACTGGGGCGTTGGCGCCTGGTCTTCTTCACTGGTTACGTATGTCATCAGCTTCGATGGCTAAACCAGACTCGTGAAGAATTCGTATATTCAGTGGTTAAGATAGTATCTGGAAAAGCCAGATGACAATTGTTCCAGGCTCACTCTCCAATGGTTAATGACATGCAGGTTTTCTATTTCACGACTTTCGCCAATTCGATTTCCAATTCGGGCACGGCGGCAAAAAGATCGGCCACCAGGCCGAAATCCGCCACCTGGAATATTGGCGCATCCTCGTCCTTGTTGATGGCGACGATGATTTTTGAATCTTTCATGCCGGCGAGATGCTGGATGGCGCCGGAGATACCGACGGCGATATAGAGATCGGGGGCTACAACTTTGCCAGTCTGGCCCACCTGATAGTCATTGGGCACATAGCCTGCGTCAACGGCGGCGCGGGAGGCGCCGACGGCAGCGCCAAGCTGTTTGGCCACGGCTTCAAGCATTTTGAAATTTTCACCATTTTGCATGCCGCGCCCGCCTGACACGATGACCTTGGCAGACGTCAATTCAGGACGATCAGACTTGGTGAGGTTTTCGCTTTGGTAGGTTGAGAGGCCCGGATCGGCTACGGCATTGATTTTTTCAATCGAGGCCGAGCCAGACTCGTCTGTTGCCGCAAATGAAGCGGTGCGGACTGTGACAACTTTCTTGGCGTCAGTCGCCTGAACAGTCTGGACGGCATTTCCCGCATAAATCAACCGCACAAATGTATCAGAGGACTTCACCTCGGAAATATCAGAGATCTGCATCACATCGAGAAGGGCTGCAAGCCTTGGCATGTAGTTCTTGCCGTTGGTGGTGGCTGCGGCCACGAAGTGTTCATAGCTTCCAGCAAGTGCCACGATCTGTGCGGCGATGGGCTCTGCCAATGGCCTTTCAAACAAGGCACTTTCGGCGTGCAGAACTTTTTTGACGCCGGTCAGCTTGGCCGCCTGTGCGGCGGCAGCAGCAGCATTGTTGCCAGCCACCAGCACATGCACGTCGCCACCCATCTGGGCTGCGGCGGTCAGCGCCTTATGGGTCGCGTCCTTGAGTGACTTGTTATCGTGTTCGGCGATGAGAAGCACGGCCATGATTACACTGCTCCTGCTTCTTTGAGTTTGGACACAAGCTCGCCCACGGATTTAACCTTGACACCGGCCAGGCGTTTTGGCGGTTCAACGGTTTTGATAACCTTCAATCTTGGTTTTACATCGGCGCCGTAGTCAGCTGGCGCCCTTTCATCCAGCGGCTTCTTCTTGGCCTTCATGATGTTGGGAAGCGAGGCATAGCGCGGCTGGTTCAAACGCAAGTCCGTAGTTACGATCAAAGGCATTTTTACTTTCAGGGTTTGCAAGCCGCCATCAATTTCACGGGTAATGGTGGCCTCGCCAGCGCCGGGTTCAAGCTTGGAACAAGCCGTGGCCTGGGACCAACCCAAAAGCGCAGACAGCATCTGGCCGGTCTGGTTGCAGTCATCGTCGATGGCCTGCTTGCCCAAAATGACGATGTCCGGTTTTTCGGCCTCGACCACGCCTTTCAGAATTTTGGCCACGCCCAGCGGCTCGACATACTCATCACACTTGACCAGAATGGCGCGGTCGGCGCCCATGGCGAGCGCGGTGCGCAGTGTTTCCTGGGCCTGCGCTGGTCCAATGGTGACGGCTATGACCTCGGCGGCCTTGCCGGATTCTTTCAGGCGAATGGCTTCTTCCACACCAATTTCGTCGAAGGGGTTCATTGACATTTTGACGTTGGCCAGTTCAACGCCGGAGCCATCGGCGCGGACGCGAATTTTCACGTTGTAATCGACAACCCGTTTAACGGCCACCAAAACCTTCATTATAACCCTCATTTCAAACTTGCGCGGAACCTAGTTGGCGGAGTCGCCGCAGTCAATTCTGGCACCGACATGGCACACATGCTTCCCGACCCCTTTAGCTTTGCGGGCTGATCAGAAGCTTTGAGCGCAGAATGAGTGTTAGAACAAGGCCTGCGGCAAAGCCACCAACATGGGCCCGCCAGGCCACTTGCTCCTCGCCGCCAAAATCCAGGTACGCGCTCACAATCTGCAACAGGAACCAGCAACCCAAAACCCAGACGGCAGATATGCGGAGTGGAATTCGCATGAAAAGCAGTATCCAAACCCTGGCCTTGGGATAGAGCAGCAGGTAGGACGCGATTACACCGGAAACCGCTCCGGAGGCGCCAATCAGGGGAGAAGGCGAATTTGGCGCCATCGCCACATGGGTCAGGGCGCCTGCAATTCCGCAGAGAAGATAAAACAACGTGAACGCGACGTAACCAAAGGCATCTTCAACGTTATCGGCGAAGACCCAAAGAAACAGCATGTTGGAAATCAAATGCAGCCAGCCAGCGTGGAGGAACATGTAGCTGACGAGGGTGGCAGGCTCTGGAATGGGACTATGGGCGGCGTTTTGAAAAGGCCCTTGGGTGAGATCAGAAGGGACAACGCCAAATGTTGTCGCAACGCTGCCCAGGAACTGTTCGGATTGAAATGCGCCTGTCATCAAAAAAATGATGACGTTGCCCACAATGATCGCAAGCGTCACATATTGAAAGCGGATGACTTTCAGGGGCGTGTTGTCATGGAGGGGAATGAACACTAGCGGGTTTGCCCTGGAACCCAAAGCACATCGCCGGTGGCTTTCGCGTTGACCCAGCGGCTGGCGACAAAGAGGAAATCCGAGAGCCGGTTGATATAGGCAATGGCGCCTTCGCTGACAGGCTCGTTCTTTTTGGACTGCAACTCGACAATCAAGCGTTCAGCCCGCCTGCAAACGGTGCGCGCCACGTGAAGATGGGCCGCGGCGGCATGGCCTGCGGGCAATACAAAGGAACGCAGCGGAGCCAGTTCGGCGTTGAGGTCATCAATTTCCTGTTCCAGCCTTTCATATTGCTTCGGCAAGATGCGCAAGGGTTCGCAGTCAGGCTTTTTGCCCGTATCGGGAACACAGAGATCGGCGCCCAAATCAAACAACTCATTCTGGATGCGCGCCAGCATCTCGTCCAGCACAGCCAGTCGCACATGCGTGGTATTCTGGCGCACCAGCCCAATCACCGCATTGGTTTCATCCACCGTGCCATAAGCTTCAATGCGAAGGTCAGCCTTCGAAACACGCTCACCGGAGCCCAGTGAAGTTTCGCCAGCGTCGCCGGTGCGGGTATAGATTCTGTTTAAGACAACCATGCGCACCGCCTATCGCAAGTGCTGGCAATTTGAAAGGACCAGTTACTCATTCCGGAGATAGGCCGATGGCTTGGCCGACAACGCCCGCGCTGTC
>JANMHO010000282.1:0-5402 GCA_031375195.1 Rhodobiaceae bacterium | reverse complement strand
TTCCTCAACCAGGCGCGCGATCACACCATCCGTATCGCCCAGCGTGTCGCGCTCGCGGGTCAAGTCCGCCGACGCCTGGGCCAGGAGCTGGTCCAGCTCCTTGCGCCGCGCTTCAACTCGCCGCTCTTCCTCGTCCAGATTATTGCGCTCAAGGCCAACCCGCTGCAAAACAGCCGCGCGAATGGTTTCCTGCTCGCGCAGCGCCGGCAGTTTTTCGCCGAGTTCATCGCGCGCCCTGAGCTTTTCCGAGGCGGCCCGGATATGCTCCGCCAGAACCCGTGTGGCCTCATCAAGGGCAACCCGGTCCTTTTCAGCCGCGTCTGCCGCATCCTTCCACGCCACATAAAGGCCAGCCGCTTCCAGCCTTCTGATTTCCGCCGACACCAGCTTGTATTTCTGCGCCTGCCTGGCCTGCCGCTTCAGGCTGTTGAGCTGGGTTTCAAGCTGGGAGGTGACGTCCTCAAGCCGGGTGAGATTGGCCTCGGCCCCTTTGAGCTTGAGCTCCGCTTCATGACGGCGCGTATGCAGGCCCGTAATGCCTGCGGCTTCTTCCAATATCAGGCGCCGCGCCTGGGGCTTGGCGTTGATGATCTCGGCGATCTGCCCCTGCCGCACCAGCGCTGGCGAGCGGGCGCCCGTTGAAACATCGGCAAACAGCAACTGCACATCGCGGGCGCGGACATCCTTGCCATTGATGCGGTAGGCCGAGCCCGCCTCGCGCTCAATCCGCCGGGAGATTTCCAGCACTTCACTGTCATTGTGCTGGGGCGGCGCCGTGCGGTCGTCATTGGACATCGTCACCATGACTTCCGCCATGTTGCGCGAGGGCCTGGCGGTGGTGCCGGAGAAAATCACATCATCCATGCCGGCGCCCCGCATGGACTTGTATGAGCTCTCACCCATCACCCAGCGAAGCGCTTCAAGCAGGTTGGACTTGCCGCAGCCATTGGGGCCGACAACGCCCGTCAGGCCCGGTTCGATCAAAAAATCCGTGGGCTCAACAAACGACTTGAACCCGGATAGCCTTAGCCGCGTGAATTTCATTTTGCCCCAACCCCGTGACACGTCTCAAACCAGAAGCGGATCAATCAATTTCCGCATGGCCTCGATTGACGTGTCGCCCTCGTATTTCTCGCCGTTGATGAAAAATGTCGGAATGCTGTCCACCCCAAAGCCTTCAGCCTTCTTGCGCACCTCCAGAACCTGCTTGGCAATGATTTCATTCTTCATGCAGGCATCAAATTCCGCCGTTGTGAAGCCAGCCTGCTGGGCAATTTTGCCAAGGCCCTCCAGCGGATTTTGCGTCCATTCCGGCTGGGTCAGGAAGAAAACATCTATAAGTGGAAAGTATTTCTCCTTTGGGGCGCAGCGCGCCAGCATGAAGGCCGCATGGGCCGCGTCATTGTGCGGAAACTCGCGAAACACAAAGCGTATCTTGCCCGTGTCGATATATTCTTTCTTCAGGGTGATGAAGGTTTCATTGTAAAATGCCGCGCAGTGGGGGCATGTGGCAGAGGCATACTCGATCACGGTCACCTTGGCCGTATCGGGCCCCATCACCATCTCGCCATAGGCCGGCGCGTCATTCAGGCCGGTCAAATCCACCGCGAAGGCATGCGGAGAAGTGAACGCCAGCCCGGCCAATGCCACCGAACCTAGAATTACGTTGCGTTTGCTGAGTGTGACCATGAAAATTACCTACTAGATGTTTGGGGTTGGAACCAATTGATTATTTGCCTTGTGGAGAACCCGGTTTTTTGGCGAGGGCGCCCGTCCCAAGCCGCAGCAGAGATTGCCGCAAATTGTCATCCGCAATGGAACCGATGCGCGAGGCCAGCGCATCGCTGGTCTCGCTGTCCAGGATATTGGCTTTCTTCTTCAAAGGCTTAAGCTTGGTGAGGTGGGACTGGGTGATTTTGACTGAATGCACCGCGCTATAGCCGTAGAACTGGTTGATGCGCTCGATGATATGATGCGTTTGGTGCTGCAGGTCCAGGCTGCGGCCAGGTTCGGCGCGAATGTGGAGTGTGCCTCCAAGCTTTTGGCCGGCTTCGCCCCCACCGCGGGGCCACTTGATTCGCTCCGGTTCGCAATATTGCGACAGGCCTTGCCCCACAATTTCCGGCCAGCGCGCGATCAACTCGCCATAGGCAAAGCCATAGCGCGCAAAGCTCGCCTTCGTGAGTTTTTCAAAATGCTTGTCCAAGCGTTCCATGTAAAGTCTATATAGCGCCGAATTAACGATAGGGAAGAGTTGAACGAAGACCATGGCGGAACAAGGGCTTCACGGTGATTTGGCGGAAAAACTTCTGGACTGGTATGATGCCCATGCCCGCGTCCTGCCATGGCGGGCAAAGCCGGGCGTCTTGCCCGATCCCTATCATGTGTGGCTCTCCGAGATCATGTTGCAGCAAACCACCGTGGCGGCGGTGCGCGATTATTACATCGAATTTTTGAAGCTATGGCCCGCTGTTGAGGATTTGGCTGCGGCGAGCCAGGATGATGTGCTGCGCGCCTGGGCGGGCCTTGGCTATTACGCCCGCGCCCGCAATCTCCATGCCTGCGCCAAGGTGATCATGCGTGATTGGAACGGCAAGTTCCCTTCGACCGAAGTGGAACTCCGGACACTTCCCGGCATCGGCCCCTACACGTCGGCCGCCATCGCCAGCATTGCCTTTGACCGGCCTCATGCGGCTGTCGATGGCAATGTTGAACGTGTCATGGCGCGGCTCTATGCCATCAAGACACCGCTTCCCGCCGCCGGACCCGAGATCAGGGAAAGAACCCAAAGCCTGGTGCCGCCAAAACGCGCCGGAGATTTCGCCCAGGCGCTGATGGACCTGGGGGCAACCATTTGCACCCCACGCGCGGCCAATTGCCAAATCTGTCCGTGGACTGAGCATTGCGGGGGCCGGAAGGCTGGCGTCGCAGAAAGCCTGCCGCGTAAACTGCCCAGGCAAAAAATCCCCGCAAGACACGGCATAGCCTTCTGGGTGGAGCGCGAGGATGGGTTTGTTCTTCTGCGCCGCCGCCCGCAAAAGGGCCTCTTGGGCGGCATGATGGAAGTCCCCTCGACCAATTGGGGAGCGAAGCCTGCGCGCGATGTGACGCCACCCATCGATGCCAAATGGAAAAAACAAAAAATCCAGGTCGAACACACCTTCACCCATTTTCATTTGAAGCTCAGTGTGTGGACGGCTGTGAGTTCCCAGTTGCCCGATGGCGACTACACCTGGGTTCACAAGAATGATCTGGAGCGCGAAGCTTTGCCATCGGTGATGCGAAAAATTGTCGCTCTGCTAATGGGTTAGGAGATTTCCAAAAAGGGGATGTCGTGCATTGCCAGTCTTCGATGTGCTTTCTCAACAATTATGTCAGGAAATCTGCTGGCATATTTTGCGTCGGGTGTAGGCTGCTTTGACATTCTTGCCGTTGTGTTTCTCAAACAAATAGTCTTCGTACGCTGCAGTCCCCTCCCACATTTCGCGCACGATGGGATCATCAGGATTGTCGTGAGGTGCGCCTTCTATTTCACAAAACCGTTTAAGTACCTGGCGGTAGATATCCGTCATTCCACCTTCCTTCGCGCGCTTCATCACAATTTGGCACTGCCCTGGTGTGGTAAGTTTGTTCAAATCGTAAAGTTTGGGAGGTGGTTTTTTCTGATCTTCCCTATTCAAAATTTACCGCCGCCCGCCTATCTCATCGATATGGGCCAGCATGTCGGCAGGGTCATCGAACACGCGGTAGGCGCCTGAACGCTGGAGTTCATCCGTGCCATAGCCACCCGACAGAAACCCGATGCCCAGCGCCCGCGCCCTTTGCGCGGCCAGCATGTCCCAGATGCTGTCGCCCACGACGCAGGCCGTCTCGATTTCAATGCCCAGCTTTTCGGCAGCTGCCAGAAACAGATCCGGATCAGGCTTGGCATAGGCCACCAAATCGCGCGTCACCACCGGCACCTTATCGGCATCAACACCCAATATTTTCAGCACGGGCCCCGCCGTCGCCATCCGCCCCGATGTCGCGATGGCCCAGGGAATGTCATTGGCGGTCAGGTATTTCAGCAATTCCCGGGCGCCGGGCAAGGCCTTCGTGTTGGATGAATGCGCGTTGTAGTGTTCGGCGTGGGCTGCCCGCATCCGGGCCAGCGCCTCGTCGTTGAATTGCAGCCCGGTCTCACGGGCAAGCGCCTGCGTGAACAAACCGCCCGACATGCCAATGCGCCGGTGAATGCGCCAGATGGAAACTTCAATGCCTTCTTTTTGCAGGGCGTCGTGCCAGGCCAAAACATGGTCATAAACACTGTCGACAAGTGTGCCGTCGAGATCGAACAGAAAGGATGTGGGTTGGCGGGCTTTCATCGGCGGTGCTCCAGTTTTATCTGGACCTACCGCCTCAATCTCCATCTGGCAAGAAGCTTATGCCGCCGATCCCAGCTCGGCGCGAACCTGCTGGCGCAGCACATCGATTGGAACAAGATTTGCGCCCTTGCGCACATGCCAGAAGGTCCAGCCATTGCAGGCTTCAGCGCCTTGCACATAGGCCCCTATCTTGTGGATGGAGCCGCTGTTGTCCTTGCAGGCGATGGAGCCATCAGCGCGGATGCGGGCCGCCACGCGGGCCGTTGGATCCAGCAGCGTATCGCCAGCCTTCACCAGTCCGCGCTCGATCAATGAGCCGAACGGAATACGCGGTTCCGCCCGCTTGGCCGTCGTGGTTTTGAGCGCCTCGTCGGAAAGCTGTTCCGTTGCCTTGATGCGCTCAAGGGCGGAGCGGGCATAATGCTCTTCCCGCTCAATGCCGATGAATACGCGGCCCAATTGCTTGGCGGCGGCGCCGGTGGTTCCGGTGCCAAAAAAGGGATCAAGCACGACATCTCCTGGGTTGGTTGAAGACAGCAGCACGCGGTGCAGCAGCGCTTCGGGTTTCTGCGTTGGGTGAAGCTTGTCGCCATCGCTGTTTTTCAACCGCTCGCCGCCGGTGCACAGCGGCAGCGTCCAGTCCGACCGCATCTGCGAGTCGTCATTGAAAATCTTCATGGCCTCATAGTGGAAGGTGTATTTCGATGTGGCGCTCTTGCCGGCCCAGATCATCGTCTCATGCGCGTTGGTGAAGCGGCGGCCACGGAAATTCGGCATGGGATTGGTCTTGCGCCAAACCACATCGTTCAAAATCCAGTAGCCCAGATCCTGCAGGATGGAACCCACACGGAAGATATTGTGATACGAACCGATGACCCACAAAGCGCCATTTGGCTTCAAGGCGCGGCGGCATTCGGAAAGCCAGGCCTTGGTGAAGGTGTCGTATTCGGCGAAGCTCGCAAACTTGTCCCAATGATCATTGACCGCATCAACCTTGCTTTGATCGGGCCTGGTCAAATCCCCGGCAAGCTGCAAATT
>JANMHO010000050.1:0-9305 GCA_031375195.1 Rhodobiaceae bacterium | reverse complement strand
GGCAAGCCCATCTTCGGTATCTGCCTCGGGCATCAAATGCTGGGCCTGGCGCTTGGAGCCAAAACCAGAAAAATGCACCAGGGCCACCACGGCGCCAATCACCCCGTGCAGGATTTCACCACCGGCAAAGTCGAAATCACCTCCATGAACCACGGCTTCACGGTGGACCGCGACACGCTGCCCAAGGGCGTCATCGAAACCCATGTCTCGCTCTTTGACGGCAGCAACGCAGGCCTGGCGCTTGAAGGCAAGCCCGTCTTCTCCGTGCAATACCACCCCGAAGCCTCCCCCGGCCCGCAAGACAGCCACTACCTGTTTGAAAGATTTGTGGGCGAGATGGAAAAAGCGAAACAGTAATCCATGTCCTTCGCCAAACTCGACGAACTCGGCCACAAGCTTGAAGCGCTGGAACATGCGCAAGCCATGCTGGGCGTGGATGAGGCCGTGCAGATGCCCTCGGGCGGCGGTGAAAAACGCGCTGAAGCCATGGCCACCCTCGCCGGCATGTATCATGAGATGGCCGCTGCCCCGCACATCGCCGAATTGATCGCCGGTGCGGAAAGTGAAGCTCTGGATGCAATGCAGCAGGCCGCGCTCCGCGAGCTCCGGCGCACCTACACAAACCTCACCTGCCTTTCATCGGATTTTGTGCGAAAGCAGGTTGCCGCCCGCATCCGCTCCGAGCAGCTCTGGCGCGAGCTTCGCCCTGCCGGCAACTGGAAGGACTTCCTGCCAGCCTTCGAAGGCGTGATTGCAACGCTTCGAGAAGAAGCCCGGCTTCGCAGCGATGCCCTCAACCTTGCACCCTATGATGCCATGATCGAACAATATGATCCGGGCGGCCGCACATCGGAAATATCGCCCGTGTTCGCTGAGCTGAAATCATTCCTCAAGAATTTCATTCCCCGGGCAATTGAGGCACAGCAAAACAAACCGCCGGCAAAAACTTTCAACGCGCCCTTCCCCATCGAAAAGCAAAAGGCGCTGGGCCAAGCCATCATGAAGGCCTTGGGCTTTGATTTTGAACATGGTCGGTTGGATGTTTCACACCACCCTTTCTGCGGCGGCGTTCCAACCGATGTGCGCATGACCACGCGCTACAACGAGAATGAATTTCTCTCCGCCCTCATGGGCATTGTGCATGAAACCGGCCACGGACTTTATGAACAGGGTCTGCCGAAGCAATGGGCGCACTGGCCGCTCGGCCGGGCGCGCGGCATGGCCATGCATGAAAGCCAAAGCCTGTTCGTCGAGAAGCAGATCTGCCGCAGTCCGGCGTTCTGGGAATGGGCCATGCCTATCGTGAGTGAACATCTGGGCGCAGATGCAATAGAGGGCTGGAACCTCGCTGACATTCTAACCCATGTTCACAAAATAAAGCCCGGCCTCATCCGCGTTGACGCCGACGAGGCGACCTACCCGCTGCATGTGATCCTGCGCTATGAGCTGGAGCAGGATCTTGTGACAGGCAAGCTCGCACCCAGGGACGTGCCGGAAGCCTGGGATGCCAAGATGCGGGAATACCTCGGCCTCTCCACCATCGATAATCCGAAGGACGGCCCCATGCAGGATGTCCATTGGCCCAGCGGCGCCATCGGCTATTTTCCGAGCTACACGCTAGGAGCACTGATGGCTGCCCAGCAATGGGCCGCAATAGAAAAAACCAGCCCCAACATCACGCACGACATGCGCCGTGGCGATTTCTCTGGCCTCAACAAATGGCGCCACGGCAACATCTGGTCAAAGGCATCAACACTCTCAACGCCTGAACTGATGCAAAAGGCAACAGGCGAACCCCTGAACGCCAGATATTTCACCGAACATTTGCAACGGCGCTATCTCTGATATCCACATCTGCCACAAAACCGTGACACACTATGAATAGGCCAAGCTCCTTCACATCAAGGGAACTGCCTCCCCTCGCAAGGGGGCGTCTTCGTCCCGCCTACTTCTTCTGCGACTTCACATAGGAAATATAGCCCCGCACATCAGCCGCCGGTTCCGCATAAGCCTTGCCCAGGGATTTTTCCATGGCGGCCATGTAGGTCTTGGCCCAGCCCGGAAGCTGGTAATCAACCACGGCCAAAAATTCCAGCGTCGCGGCCAGGCGGATATCGGCGATGGATGGCTTGGCCCCGCCGATGAACGGCTTGCCATCCATATAAAATTTGTGGAACACATCAAGCGGCTCGGCGACTGCGGCCATCGCCGCGTTCTGTGCTTCGCTCTTGTGGGTCGCATCAAGATTGCTGGCGCCCACTTCGCCCGCGTATTGCGGAAAGCCCAAAGCCGGATAGGTGGCGCGCGCGACATAAGGATAAAGCGTGCCAATCAGATAGAACATGGCGCTGTCAATCATAGCCCGCTTGGCGGGGGCCACAGGGTAGAACTTGCCAAGCTCATGCTTGTTGCAAAGATACTGCATGATGGCGCAGCTCTCCCACATCACTCCTTTGGGCAGGCCCTTGGCTTCCATCATCGGCGTCATGTGCGCCGGGTTCATCGCCAGGAATTCCTTCGAGCGCGTCTTGCCGTAGACATCATCCTCGGTGAAATCCAGTTTCGCCGCGCGCACAAATACCCGCGCCGCCATATTGTTCACACTCGGTTTCAACACGTGTAACTTGATTGCAGCCATTCTTCCCTCCCGTTGTTCAGTTTCTAGTATGGATTTTTTGGAGATCGATCATCCGATAAAGTAGCGGTCTTTCGTGTCGCCAAATTCTCGATTGCGTCGGCCAAATGCACCTCCGCAATATTATAGTCGCCCCGCGCCACACGGATCTTGTGGGCTTCGTGAAGCACATCCGCATGGGTTGAACCCTGCGGCGGCTCAAAGCGATAGGAAGCAAGCTCGATCAAAAGCCCGAGCGGGTCGGTAAAATAAATCGAGTCCATGAAGCCCCGGTCCTTGACACCGCTGTGCTTGATGCCACGGTCATCCAATCGCTTCACGGCTTGCAGAAAAGTCACCCGCGACACCGAAAAAGCAATGTGATGCACGCAGCCCGGCTCTGTCGGCGTCCGGCGCGGATCAGCCTTGCGGCCTTCATCGGTGAAAATGGTGATCAACCTGCCATCGCCGGGATCAAAATAGAGATGGCTTTCAGACGCCCTGTCAAGATTGGGTTGCTCAAAAACAAACGGCATGCCCAAAACGCCTTCCCAGAAGTCGATTGAGGTCTGGCGGTTGGCGCCGTTGAGCGTGATGTGATGGACACCTTGAACCTGAAGTTTTTGCATTTGAATACTCAATGTTGGACCAGTTTTGACTTATACTCGCTGCGCTGCAAGCTGCCAAACGGCGCCAGCTGGATGTCCGCAGTAAACACCAGAACCGACCGCAGCCGCGCGCCAATTTTCCCGGCCAGCGCCACGTCGTCAATCTGCCCTTGCGCCAATTCGACCACAATGGAAAGGGGTGGTTCCTGCTTCACGCCTGCCACCGCAGGCTTGACCAGAATATGCCCGCTCACCGCCGGAATGAATTCGCTCACCACCTCGCGGATGGCCGAGGGAAACACATTAACACCCCGCACAATCAGCATGTCATCCGTGCGGCCAATGCAGCGCACCCGGGGTGCGGTTCGCCTGCATTTGCAGGGGCTCACCCACATTTCCACATGATCGCGCGTGCGAAACCGCAGCAATGGAGCGGCGCGATGTTGCAAATGTGTCAGCACCAGTTCACCCCGCGCCCCGTCCTCCATCGGAACCGAGGCCCCCGTTGCAGCATCGACCAGTTCCGCATGCACAAAACCGCGCGCACCCAGATGCATGCCGCATTGATGCTCACACTCGCCCCACAGCGAAACACCAATATCGCCAATGCCCATGGCCTCTGTCACCTTTGCACCCCAGCCCTCTTCCAGGCGGTTCCGAAACACCGGCTCGCCGCCGCCGGGTTCCCCCGCCACCAGAACGCGCTTGACGCTCGATCCCTTGAGATCAAAGCCCCGCTCCGCCGCCCATTCGATGAGATAGGCCGCATAGGACGGCGTCAAGACAGCGGCCTCCGGCTTCAGCAGCCTGATCGCCGCCATCAGCCGTTCGGTATTGCCGGTGCCAACAGGAATGTGGCACATGCCAATCCGGTCAAACGATCCAAGCGCCGCGCCGGCCACAAATGGCCCCGCATTGTAAGTCGATACAATCCGCTCCCCTGCCGAAACGCCGGAAGCCGCGTAACTCCGCGAAGAAGCAGTCACCCAGCGCTCAAGATCATCCGCCGTAAGGGGGATGTAGCTTGGCGTTCCCGTCGTGCCGCTGGTGGAATAAATCCGGACGATGTCCGGGCGCTCCACACAGAGATGCGTGCCGATCGGATTATCCGCCGTGCAGCTCACGCGGATTTCACTCTTCTCGGTAAACGGCAGCGCCGAAATATCCGCCAGTCCGCCTGGCGGAAAGCCCTTGAGTTTCTTTTGGTAGAACACCGACCGCCCCAACAGATACGCCAGCTGCGAACGATACATGGCATCATCAAGCGCAATTTGCTCCGCCCATGGAAGGGTTTCGATTTCCGGCGCAAGCATCAGGGCTTGTCATCCTTGATGTATGAAATCGCTTCTTCAGCCTTGCCCGCCATCAGAAACCCAATCGGGCTCTGCTGCTCCTCGACAAGATGCGCCAGAATGCTGGCCGTTCGCGCCAGCAGCGGCACGGCTTTCACCATCCCTGCCGGAAATCCAAGATCCAGCATCACGGCTGCAATCGGCATGGAAACATTCATGACCAAGGGCTTGCCCCAGGCCTTGGCGACGCCCTCGCGAAAGGCTCGCGCCAACGCCACATGCGCGCCCGAAACACCCCGCGCATCGGCCAGCTCCAGAATGCGCTCCGCCCGGGGATCAACGGGCCGATGCACGGGATGCCCAAAACCCGGCGCCTTGCCGCCAGCAGCCTTGATCGCAGCGGCCATTTCCATGGCAGCCGCCAATGGCTCGCCGCCTTTGCCACGCGCCTCAACCAGAAGTTTCGCGCAAAGCTCAGCCGTTCCCAGAATGACCGGCCCGCACCCCAATATCCCCGCTGCAACCGCCCCCTGCAGCGAGCCGGGATCAGCCGCAAGAGTCATCCTCGCGGCTATGTTTGTAGGCATCATGCCGTGCTCGGCAATTGAAACAAGAAGCACATCCAAAAATTCCCGCTGGACCGGCGTCGCCTCGCGCCCCGTCAGCAGCAGATGAAAATAATCGGTGAAGCTTATCCGGCCCATGAGGTCGCCGGTCAAATCGCGCCCGCGCACTTCAACCCTGTCCGCATAAGCCTGGCAAATGTGGCTTTCAGCCACCGCCCCCTTGCCGATCTGCATGGTTCACCGCCCACTCTGGAATTGTAACCACAACCATCATATATGGCCGCTGGCGAACAGCAAGCCGCTAAAACGAAACGCCGCGCGGAATAAGCCGGTGCTCGTAGGCTTGCCGTTCAAGCTCCTCGCGAAAATCCGGATGCGCGATGCCGATCAATGCCAGCGCCCGCTCGGCGACGGATTTCCCCTTGAGGTTCACGATGCCGTATTCTGTCACCACATACATCATGTCGCTGCGCGGCGTCGTCACAATGTTGCCCCCGGTCAGATTGAACACAATGCGGCTCCGCCTCTCGCCCCGCTTGTCATAGGTCGAAGAGAGGCAAATGAAGGATTTGCCGCCTTTGGAAGCATAGGCCCCGCGCACGAACTGCAGCTGCCCGCCGGTGCCGCTGATATGGCGGTTGCCGTCAGATTCAGAAGCCGCCTGCCCCTGCAAGTCAACTTGGGTGGTGTTGTTGATGGCAATCACCCGGTCATTCTGCATGATATTGTGCGGCATGTTGGTGTAGTCAACCGGGCAGCAAATCAGATCCGCGTTGCGATTGGCGGTCTCATAAAGCTGCCGCGATCCCAGCCCGAAAGTGAATGTGATCTTGCCCGTGTTCAGCGTCTTGGCGTGGCCGCTGACGCGCCCTGCCTTGTAAAGCTCCACAATGCCATCGGTCAGCATTTCCGTGTGAACACCGAGATTGCGGACGCCGCTGTCCAAAAGTGAAGAGCAGACCGCGTTGGGCATGCCGCCAATGCCGATTTGCAGGCAGGCCCCGTCATCAATTTCGCCGGCAATCAGGCGGCCAACCGCCCGGTCAACATCCGTGGGTGGCGGGTTTGGCAGCTCGGGCGCCAGTTGGTTGTCGCCATCGATGATGAAATCAACTTCGCTCTCATGCACGCCGTTTTGCTCGCCCAGCACATAGGGCGAGCCCTCGGTCACCTCGACAATCACCATCTTCGCCCGCTCGATAATGGCCCGGTGCCAAAGATTGGCCGCGCTGAAATTGAAAAATCCGTCCGCGTCCATTGGGCAGACTTTAAGAATGACAATATCGACTGGATCGATGAACCGGCGGTAATAGTCCGGCACCTCGCCGAGGTTGAGCGGCACGTAGGTGCAGCGTCCGCCGTCGTGCTTCTTGCGGTCGTAGCCGGAGAAGTGCCAGCTGAGCGAAAAGATGTGTTGTCCGTCCGGATCGGCCTCTAGCACCGCGCGCGGCCTGGTTGTCAGGCAAGAGCGGAATTTCACGTTGGCGAGGTCAGCCAGGCGGGCCGCCAGGGCCTTGTCGAACACATCCGGCTGGCACAGGCCCGCGCCGTAATCCAGCCACATGCCGGATTTCACCAGGCCCGCCGCGTCCTCTGCTGAAATCTTCCTCGCCATTTTCAGATCAACCCCCGCTTGGACAAGTTGCGCATCAGATCAGCCGTGCCGAAACTCCACGGCTCCGCTTCGTCTGTTGGCATCACACGATTGGCCAATGCGCCAAGTTCCGGCGTTGCAATCGTCACGATATCGCCGGTCTTGTGGGTGAAGCCCCGGCCCGGCGCATCCCGGTCTTTCACCGGCGCGAACATGGTGCCAAGGAACAGCACGAACCCGTCGGGGTAGTGGTGATGGGCATTGATCGTTTGGCCCACAATGTCCGCCGGGTCGCGGCTGATCTCGCCAATGGACGAGCGCCCCGTCATGGTGAAGCCATCCAGGCCTTCAACCGTCATTGAGAGATCCATCTTCCGCACCGTATCCATCGTGAATTGATCGTCAAAAAGGCGCACCATGGGGCCGATGGCTGTCGCCGCGTTGTTGTCTTTGGCCTTGCCCAGCAGCAACGCCGAACGCCCTTCCACATCGCGCAGGTTCACGTCATTGCCAAGGGTTGCCCCCACGATGTTTCCTCGCGAGGAGACCACGAGCACAACTTCCGGCTCGGGATTATTCCACGATGACGCCGGATGAACTCCCACATCCATCATGCTGCCCACCGCCGACATGGGCTGCCCCTTGGTAAAGACTTCCGCGTCAGGCCCAATGCCAACTTCCAGGTAAGCGCTCCACGCCCCCGCCTTGATCAGTGTTTCCTTCAGCGCCGCGGCCTCTTTCGATCCCGGCTTCAGCTTGCGCAAGTCATTCCCGACCAGATCCTGGATATGCGCGCGGATCGTGTTGGCCGCATCCGCATCGCCGCGCGCACGCTCTTCAATCACCCGCTCTATCATCGAGACGACAAACGTAACCCCCGCAGCCTTGATCGCCTGCAAATCAATCGGCGCCAGAAGCCAGGGCCTCTTGGCATCGCGCGTGGCGGGAGCCGCATTGGCCAAAACATCCGCATAGGCCCCCAGGTCATCGCCTTTGACCGCGCGCGCCGCTTTGGCAGGCTCCGCCTCCTCACATAAATCCCGCATGGTGGGAAAGCGCGAAGTGACATCAACCACCCGTTCCCCCTCCTGGCGCACGACACAAGGCCCAACGCCGGGAACAAATACGCGGCCAGCAAAACAAGCGCCATGGGCGGTCATGAAAAGGCTCCCCGAAATGAATTTTGGGAACAAGCTAGCAGGTAACATCAAAACCGGCTACCCAGGCGGGCGAACCCGCCACAGCCCACGCCCTGATCCCCGATCCGCCGAAGGATACAGCCCGCAAATCAATGTTTTCAAAAAAGAAAAGCCGGGCAATGAGCCCGGCCTGACGTCAAGATGTTCACTCTTAGCGGAGCTGCGAGCGGTTGATATAGTTTGGAATCTCCGAACCGCTTTTTGCGGCAGCATCAGCAAGCGCGCTGGTGTCTGCGGATTTAATTGCAGTTGAAACGCGGTTGCCGGGGTTGTGTTCAAATGCCGGAACATTGTTGTCGGCTCCATCCGCAGCGAATGCTGCGCCGGAAATGACGGCCAATGCGATAAGTGAAACAGCGATCTTCTTCATGACTTTCTCCTTTGATTATGTTGTTCAGGCCATGCGGCCATGACCAAACCTACCAAGGCGCCCCAGTCTCCAAAGTGATCGAGTTCACACTTTGAAAAATAAATTTCAGATCGCGCGATGTTGCGTTCAAAGCAAAAATGGACCGGATTGCTCCATTCGTTTCCCGATCTTCCGGATTACAGGACGCAGCGTCAATATCCGGCCGCAGCACCCGCCGGCCTCCGGTCGTCATGGGCGCCATACAGCCGGCCCGGCACCGGCCTGCTTGCCGCCATGGCATCATTGCCGGAGGTCTGTTCAGCGGATGGCGCTGGTTCCAGCCCGATAAGGATAGCCTCCGCTGCCCCCCATGGCGCCTGCTCGGCAATCTTGTATCCCATCGCGGCCAGAATCCTGGCCGTATCCGGAGAAAGCGCAAACGGCTCGACTGAAATCTGGTCCGGCAGCCACTGGTGATGAATGCGCGGCGCGTTCACCGCCTCCTGGATATTCATGCCATGATCAACCACATTCATGATGACTTGCGCCGCAATCGTTATAATGCGCGAGCCGCCCGGACTGCCGAGAACCATGAATGTCTTGCCGTCCCTGGTGACAATCGTGGGGCTCATGGAACTCAACGGCCGCTTGCCGGGTGCGATGACATTGGTCTTGCCCTGCACCAGCCCGAACAGGTTCGCGACACCGGGCTTGGTGGTGAAGTCATCCATCTCGTCATTGAGAAAAAAGCCCGTGTCCCCGGCAATGACTTTCGCGCCAAACAGCGCGTTGATGGTGGTGGTCACGGAAACCGCATTGCCCTTGGCATCGACGATCGAATAGTGGGTTGTTTCCGTGCCTTCATGGGGCGCCATGCCGGGTTGCACATCCTTGGAGGTTGCGGCCTTGGCCGGATCGATCTTCGCCCTGATCTCCGCCGCGTAGCTCTCCGACAGCAGCCGGTCCAGCGGGTTCTTCACAAAGTCCGGATCGCCAAGCTGGAAGTTGCGGTCCACGAATGTGTGGCGCATGGCTTCGGTCATGAAGTGGATCGATTGGCTGGAATGAAAACCAAGCTCGGCG
>JANMHO010000048.1:0-1503 GCA_031375195.1 Rhodobiaceae bacterium | reverse complement strand
TCATAGGCTTCGCTGATTTCCTTGAACTTGGCCTCAGCGGCCTTGTCGCCCGGATTGGCGTCGGGATGGAATTTTTTGGCGTGATTGCGGTAGGCGGTTTTCAGCGCCTTTTCATCGGCTCCTTTTTGAAGCCCCAGAATTTCATAAAAATCACGCTTGGCCATGCAGGTCTTCGTCCCCAGTCAAGAAGCCCCTCAATTTTTCAGATTGAGGGGCATGTTCTGTTAGGACGATTTCTTGTCGTCGTCACCAACTTCCGTGAAGTCGGCGTCAACGATATCATCTTCGTCGTCGTCTTTGTCCATGTTGGGCACTTCTCCATCGGCATTCGCACCAGCACTGGATTGCTTGTAAAGCGCCTCGCCCAATTTCATGGCAGCCTGGGCCAGCACATTGGTCTTTTCCTTGATCACCTCGGCGTCGCCACCTTCGATGGCAACCTTGACTTCGGCCAGGGCTGCATCAACGGCAGACTTGTCGGCGGCGGAAATCTTGTCGCCAAGTTCAACAACCGACTTCTGCGTCGAATGCATGAGGCTTTCCGCATGGTTCTTGGCTTCAACCACGTCTTTCCGCTTTTTATCGTCAGCGGCGTTGGCTTCAGCCTCCTTCACCATCTTTTCAACTTCCGCGTCACTCAAACCGCCCGAGGCCTGGATGCGGATCTGCTGTTCCTTGTTTGTGGCCTTGTCCTTGGCGGACACATTCACAATGCCGTTGGCGTCGATATCGAAGGTGACTTCGACTTGCGGCACGCCGCGCGGCGCCGGAGGAAGGCCCATCAAATCGAACTGACCCAGCATCTTGTTGTCGGACGCCATTTCGCGTTCGCCCTGGAAGACGCGGATGGTCACCGCCGTCTGATTGTCATCCGCGGTTGAGAACACCTGGGACTTCTTGGTGGGGATCGTGGTGTTGCGGTCGATCAAACGGGTGAACACGCCGCCCAGGGTTTCGATGCCAAGCGAGAGCGGTGTCACGTCGAGCAGCAACACATCCTTCACTTCGCCCTGCAGGACACCCGCCTGAATGGCGGCGCCGATGGCCACCACTTCATCCGGGTTCACGCCCTTGTGGGGTTCCTTGCCGAAGAACTGCTTGACCACTTCGATGACCTTGGGCATGCGTGTCATGCCGCCCACGAGAACAACCTCGCGGATCTGGCCGGCGGTCACGCCTGCGTCCTTCAAAGCCAGGCGGCAGGGTTCAACGGTTTTCTGAATCAAATCGTCGACCAGCGCTTCGAGCTTCGAGCGGGTGAGCTTCAGGGTCAAATGCTTGGGGCCAGAGGCATCCGCCGTGATGAAGGGCAGGTTGATTTCGGTTTGGGCCGCCGACGACAATTCGATCTTGGCCTTTTCGGCCGCTTCACGCAGGCGCTGCAAGGCGAGCTTGTCTTTCCGCAAATCGATTGACTGCTCTTTCTTGAATTCATCGGCGAGATAGTCGACAATGCGCATATCAAAGTCTTCGCCGCCGAGGAACGTGTCGCCGTTGGTTGAT
>JANMHO010000006.1:0-6648 GCA_031375195.1 Rhodobiaceae bacterium | reverse complement strand
CAGTTTTATGTCAGCTGATTGATCGTCAATAATGTTGGCATAGGCGCTGCTCACAGTCGTTATGGTGTCGTTCCATTGCGTGACATTATCAAAGCCGGCGGCCTTGACGTCCACTTCGAACGCCTTGCCCTGCGCATCGCGATCAACGAAATCCTGCAGGCTTTCGAAGTCCTCGAGCTTGGCATCCTTGTACTTGTCCTTTAGCAGAACGTAGGCGTCAATTGACCGCCGGGCGGAGTCTGCCGTCAGTTGCACCATCTGCACAACAGGAATTTCACCCAGGCTGATATCATCGCCAGGCGCAGCTTCTTCTTCCACCGGCAGGTTGGGATCTGGGTCAATTTGGTCCTGGGCCTTTGCCTGTGGTTCTGCCTGCATCTGCGCGGCAGCGGAGGCGGGCGACGTTGAGGCTGCAAGCCCAACCCAAATCGCCAGCCAAAACCCAGAGTTCCTTGTCATTTCTTTCCCTGCCGGGGTTTGTTTTAGAACACTTTGGGACGTTCGCAACGGACATTAGCAGTATTCCGCGGCAATTTGGAGTAAAACAACATAAGTAAGGTATTAAGTTACCACACAACATTATTGGCGGTTTTCCTTGACTTGAACCGGCTGCTCACCTATTCACCGCCCACCGGAACAGGCTCGGATTGCCTTTTCATTTGACACTTGGAACCCAGAGAAAAACACATGACAACCTATTCGGCGAAAGCCAAGGACATCGTGAAAAATTGGGTGCTGATTGACGCAGAAGGTTTGGTTGTTGGCCGCCTGGCCACCATTATCGCCAATCGCCTGCGCGGCAAGCACAAGCCAACTTTCACCCCACACATGGATTGCGGCGATAACATCATCGTCATCAACTGTGAAAAAATCGCCTTCACCGGCGCCAAGCGCAAGGACAAAACCTATTACTGGCACACGGGCTTCCCAGGCGGCATCAAGGAGCGCAAGGCGCACCAGATTCTCGATGGCAAGTTTCCCGAGCGGATTCTCGAGTCAGCGGTCAAGCGCATGCTTCCCGGCGCTTCGCTCAAGCGCCAGCAAATGACCAACCTCCGCATCTACAGTGGTTCGGCCCACCCGCATGAGGCGCAGAACCCGGTCAAGCTCGACATCAAGGCAATGAACCCCAAGAACGCAGTGAGAGGCTAATCGCCATGGTTGAACAAACGACACTCTCGAATCTCGGCGCCGCCATGGGCATGGCGGTACCTGCCGCCGCTGGCGTTGCCGCCGCGCCGGCAAAGCCAAAAATTGACGCCAAGGGCCGTTCCTACGCAACGGGCCGCCGCAAGAACGCGGTTGCCCGGGTGTGGATCAAGCGGGGCACCGGCAAGGTCACCGTCAACGGAAAAGTCATCGAAACCTATTTCGCGCGCCCGGTCCTTCGCATGCTGGTTCAGCAGCCGCTCAATCTGGTCAATCGCGCCAGCCAGCTGGACGTGGTTTGCACAGTTGTCGGCGGCGGGCTTTCGGGCCAGGCCGGCGCCGTGCGCCACGGCATTTCCCGGGCGCTCACCTATTTCGAACCAGACCTGCGCCCGGCCCTCAAGAAGGGTGGCTTCCTGACGCGCGACAGCCGCGCTGTAGAACGCAAGAAATACGGCAAGGCGAAAGCCCGCCGCAGCTTCCAGTTCTCGAAGCGGTAAAGAAGAAGGCCCGGGCGGGGGCGCCGGGCCTTCGAAACGAGCCTGTCAATGAAGGGGGGAGGGGAAACAGACCCGCTTTCTGACATTGAATATAGGAAGCAAAATCCGGATTGCGAGTCCCCCATCAAGCACTTTTTTGTGATTGGCGGACTCTACTCGGATTTCACCCGCACATAGGAGCCGGGCGCGTCCTCAAGCACTTCAAGCTTGCCATCGCCAGGCTCAGGCGCCGACACCTTGTCGCCCGACCGCGCCGTAATCCAATCCGCCCAGTCCGGCCACCAGGAGCCCGGATGCTCACGCGCGGTCTTCTGCCAGTCCGCCAGGTTTTCGTGGCGCTGCTCATTGGTCCAATAGTGATATTTCCGGGCCTCCGGAGGATTTATGACGCCAGCGATATGGCCCGAGCCCGACACCACCAGCCTGGTCTCTCCGCCCATGAACTGCCCAAGCCTGAACACCGAAGGCAAGGGCGCAATATGGTCGTCGCGCGCCGCCAGATTATAGACCGGGATTTTCACTTTCCTGAGGTCAATATGCACCCCATCCAGCAGCATTTTGCCCTGGGAAAGCTTGTTGGCCATATAGCATTCGCGCAAATAGAAGGAATGGACGCCTGCCGGCATCTGGGTTGAATCAGAATTCCAGTACAGCAGGTCGAATGGCATTGGCTCCTTGCCGAGCAGATAATTATTGATCACATAGGACCAGATCAGATCATTGGAGCGCAGAAGATTGAAAGCGTCCGCCATGCGCGAGCCTGCGAGATAGCCCTTCTCCTCCATGCGCTCTTCAATCCATTTCACCTGCTCATCGTCCACATAGACCAAGAGGTCGCCGGCCTTTTCGAAATCCACCTGGGTGGTGAAAAAAGTGGCTGAATTTATCCGGTCATCCTGCTTGGCCGCCATGTAGCCAAGGGCAGAGGCCACCAGCGTGCCGCCGATGCAGTAGCCGATGACATTGATCTTTGCCGCGCCAGTGGCGTCCTGAACCGCTTGCACAGCCTCCAGAAAGCCTTCGCGCATATAGTCCGAAAAAGTCTTGCGGCCCTGTCTTTCATCGGCGTTCACCCATGAAACCACAAACACGGTAAGGCCCTGTTCCGTCGCCCAGCGCACGAACGACTTCTTGGGGTTGAGGTCCAGAATGTAAAACTTGTTGATCCATGGCGGAACAATAAGCAGCGGAATTTCATAGGTGCGCTTCACGGCGGGAGCGTATTGGATCAGCTCAAAAGTGTCGTTGCGGAACACCACCTTGCCCGGCGTCATGGCGATGTTCTTGCCAATCTCAAAGGCCGTCGTGTCGGATTGCTTGATGCGCAAGCGCCCGTCCGGCATGCCCATGTCGTTTTCGAGGTTCTTCAGCCCCTCGATCAGGTTGGCCCCGTTGGTGGCAAGCGTTGCCCGCAAAACTTCCGGGTTTGACGCGGGAAAATTGGAAGGCGACAGCGCGTTGGCGATCTGCTCGACATAGAACCTGGCCTTGCGCCGCGTATGCTCATCAATGCCATCGGCATTCTTGATAATATCCTGCGTCCAATTGGCTGACACCAGATAGAATTGCTTGAGGAAATCAAAGATGGCGTTTTCCTGCCAGTCCTTGTCCTTGAAGCGCTTGTCATTGCGGGCGGGCGAAGCGACGGGGCCAACCTCCGCCCCCAGCACTTTTGACCAGGAGTTCTGCCAAAGCTGGCTATAGCTGGCCCACAGCTGGTTCTGCGCCTCCATCAGCTTTTGCGGTTCGGCCATATAGGATTGCGCCACCGCGCCCAGGGTTTTGGTGATCTGGTCAATGGGCGTGACC
This sequence comes from Rhodobiaceae bacterium, assembly GCA_031375195.1. Lineage (GTDB taxonomy): Bacteria > Pseudomonadota > Alphaproteobacteria > Rhizobiales > Aestuariivirgaceae > Aestuariivirga. The sequence goes on along the minus strand of JANMHO010000006.1, from coordinate 3,190 downwards.
TGCGATTCCACGTGTTTCTGCGCCAGTTCCGGGCGCTCGGCCACGGCGCGGGCGATTTGCGCCGCGCGTTCAAACACCTTGGCCAAGTTCTGGGCAAGCTGCACAGGATCCACCAGCTTGAAATCCCCAGGTTTTTGCGGCGCAGAATCGCTCATCAGTATGTTCTTCCAACCTTTTGACAACAGTTTAGTGATCCCGACGGCGAACGCCAACTGTTATTGGGGGCCATTGGGCAAAGCTCCGCCGGGGGTGGAAACGGTTATGCCGTTTCCGGGGCAGAAGCGATGGGCAGCGCTTCAAGAGGTGTTGGGCCTCATCGCGTCACAGGCGAGGCCATGGCATTCGATGAGCACTTCATCAACTTCGTGAACCGGCTTCCTGCGGTAGCCGGGAGGATGGCCCGGCCGGAGTGGCGACTTGAATTTCAGGCTTGGCGCGGTCTCCCGTCTCACCCGCCAGCGGGCGAGACGCCTCGCCTGGCGCGGCAGATCATCAAGCGCCAGCTTGAGGGCCTGGAGCCTGCGGCTGAGGCGTTCGGCGTTAACGAGGCCATCGGGCGGCGGCGCGGGATCGGGCGCAGGCTGGGGTGCTGGCCACAGGGCTGCCACCCGGGGATCGTTTCCGAAGAAATGGATACGCGGGGCAATCCGCGCGAATACCCGGCGGCGCGGGCCTGCGAAATTCTTGCGCGGATCAAAGAGCTGGAAGGAGGCACGCCTGCTTCCGCAACCCTTCCCGATGGGCTCTGCCGGCATGGGCCGCGAAGGAGCAAGTTTCACCACAAGGCCGCGCGCCGCGATGACGATGAGGCGCCGCATGGCGGATTCGGCGGGCCGGAGGACGCGCAGCACCGCGCTGTGGAGGGGCTGCGGAATCCGCGCCGCCATGTCTGAGCCCGCAATCCCCAGCATGGCGAAAAGCATTTCAACTATCCCAACGAGCGCTTCGCTGTTGCGTTCGATGGCCCTCGCCCAGTCCATGGTGTTTCCTTATCCAGCATAAAGAACAAAACAGGAACATAGATGGCATGCGAGGGCTACGGCGTCAAGGGGATTTATTCATATTTTTACATTCAATCGAAATCGGCGTATTGCGATATTCCCGATCAGTGTTGGCCGGTGAGCCGCTCGATGGCGTGGATGACTTGCGGGTGCCGCCGGGCAACAGGCTTGAAGCGCTGAAGGGCGACCGGAAAGGTTTCTGGTCAATTCGGATAAACGGACAGTGGCGGATAATTTTTCGATGGGTGAATGGCTATGCTGAAAACGTTGAAGTCATCGACTACCACTAGGAAGCAGGATTTGCTGCCAATCCCGACGGTCGGTGAAATTCTGCTGGAGGAGTTTTTGAAGCCGCTGGAGCTTTCGCAGAATGCGCTGGCCCGCGCCATTGGCGTTGCGCCGCGCCGCATCAATGAAATTGTGTTGGGCAAGCGGGCCGTGACCGCCGACACGGATTTGCGCCTGACGCGCTATTTCAAATTGTCGGAAGGATTCTTTCTGCGTCTGCAGATAAGTTATGATTTGCGCGTGCAGCGGCGAGTGCTGGGGGGCAAGCTGGATTTAATCAAGCCGCGGGCGGCTTGATAGGTTCGTTGAATTGAATGCACTGTCACCGCAGTTCCGGGAATTCGAAATGACCTATTTTGTCGTGAGGCCGCTCCAGGCACCCTACCAGATATACTCTGACATGTCCGCGTGGGACGCCAAGGTTCCGGACATTGACCGACAAGTCCATATAAGTGAAATTTGGAAAAAGGGGACTGGTCTCCTCAATCCTCTGGAGATGCCCGATTTTTTGCAACTTGAGAGACCCAGAAAATCCTTGCCCGAGGTCTTCTTCTCAGACAATGGCATCTTGATTTGTTCCGGCAAGGCAAAGCGCATTCTGGAAGAGTTCGATCCGGGCCTCCATCAGTTCATTTCGATAAGGGTCATATTGAAAAGTGGCCAAGACGCTCCGGGTGAACACTTTATTCTGAATGTGCATCACACTCTCGATACGATCATCGACGAAAAGACCAAGTCGGATAGTATCATGGCCACTCTGCCTGACGACCCGTCGCGTCACTTGATGTCTCTGCGGCTTAGCGCAGAGCATAGTGGCGGTGTGGGGGTCGACAAATCAAAACTCACGTCCGCGCACCTCTGGCGGGAAAAGGCTTACCGTAAAATTTTCATGATGTCGGACGCACTCAACAAACGCCTGAGCGAGGCGGGAATCCGTTTCCTGAAAGCGATCAAAGCGCAGGAATATTGAATTTCGAGCAAAGGATATAGCAGATGGGAACAACCCAATTTCCGGATCACCACAATCTGCCAAAGGCAGTTGTCCGGGACAACAAAAAACTCATTGAGAGGTTGCGCGGTGGCAAGTTCGATTTGCATGGATTACGTGGATTACGGTGACACTCCACTTGGGATTACGGTGACGGATTACGGTGGGATTACGGGGACACTCCACTTAACTCTTCTTTCCTGCGGGTTTTGGCCCGCGTTTGGCTGGTTTCAGGGGGCGGTTGAGCTTGCGCTCCAATTTGCCCAGGAACGCCGCGCTGCCCAGGGGGCGGCCAATGGTTTCGGCGCGGCGGAGAAGCATTTCGGCCATTTCCTGTTCGGGGCTTTCGGCGAGGAGGGTTTTGAAATCGGGGCAGAGCCCGCGCATGAATGCTGTTTCGGTAAGCCCGTCATCGCGGGCTTTCAGATAGGCTTTCGCGGAAGACCACCGCCAGCGTTCAGGCTTCGCGCAGAGCCTGGCGCGCACCGGGTTCATCAGCACATAGCGGAGCGCCACCAGGGCATGATCATTGTCCATGGCCACACAGCCAAAACGGCCCTGCCAGAAATGCCCGGTCTTCCTGCGGCGCGCGTTGATGCGGCCAGCATAGGCGCGGTGCACCGATGACATGGCCTTGCGCAGCCCATCAGCATCGCGCGGCACAAGAATGAGATGCACATGATTGGGCATCAGCACATACCCCAGACAGCGCACATGCGCCGCCGCGCAGGCCGATTTCAGCAGGATGAGATAGCAGGCGCAGTCATCATCGGAGAAAAACACGCGGGCCCGCCCATTGCCGCGCTGGGTGACATGGTGGGGCAGGTTGGGAATGACGACACGGGCAAGCCTGGCCATGGCGGGGAGCATTGGTTGAAATGCGCGGGGATGTCAATAGAGTGGAGTGTCACCG
>JANMHO010000421.1:0-2187 GCA_031375195.1 Rhodobiaceae bacterium | reverse complement strand
GCGGTGGACAGACTCAAGTTCGAAAGAATTGTGGGTGCCCAGATGTCCTTGACCTATAGTGCCTTCGTTCAGTTTGAGCAGCGGCTCATTGATGATGAAGTATGGGATGCCTATTTCAACGCCCTCAAAAACTACATGAAGGCACCGGGCTTCCGGGCAAGCTGGACGTCCATGGAAAACAACTACCCCAAAAGTTTTCGCACCGTGGTCAATGGCGGGCTACCCTCACAGAATATGAGCTGAGAATGTGTTGTAGCGAACATCCGGAACGGAATCACAAGGAGCGGGTCATGGCTGGAATGTTTCGCATCGTCATCGTTGCCTGCCTTGCTGCCTTCGCAAGCATTGCCGCGCGCGCTGATACGGTCATGCTGGTGGCGAAGGCCCGGGTTGACATCGAGGCGCGGCTGGAACCTGGCGACGTTGCGATGCTGCGCTCGGCCGGCGGCCCGGCAACCACTGCAGCAGAGCTCGCCAGTCTTGGCCATGCCTTCACGCTGAAGCGGCATTTCGCCCACGGGGCCTGGGCCTACGCAGCGGCCATTGAGCGCGACCGGGCCTTGGCCGGGCCTTATTCCTCACTCGGCGTGCTGCTGGCGGAGGGCGTCACCTTGCCTTCCGGCGCGAAGCCGGATGAAGCTTTGCTCGCGGCGATTGTGGACTTGCAGCGCGAGGCCCGCAAGCTTGACAGCAAGTCGACGGCGATCGCCAATAATCTGGGCTCGGCCCTCTCGGCCCTGGGCGCCAGGCAGGGAAACCGCTCCGTCATCGAGGAAGGTGCATTCCTCATCCATGAGGCGGTCGCCGCCAATCCGCAGAACGTGATCTATTACGTGCGCTTGGCCGAGGCCTTGGCGCTGATTGGTGAAACGTCGGCGGCGGGGAAGTTTCTGGAGGCGGCCTATATGCTGAACAGCGCGCACCCATCCGTCGTCATGTCGCGGCGCGCCGGCGGCCCATTGGCTGATGTGACGTTTGCAAGCAGCACCAGCAAAATGTGCGAAGTCAATTATGCCTGCGACGCCAAGTGCCCCAAGAGCATCATCGGCCAGATTGATCTGGTGACCTGCAAGATCGCGGAATCCTCGGCCCAGTCGGCCTGCCAGGACCGCAAGCCCTTCGCGAGATTTTTTGACTGCAAGGCCAAAATCCCGAAATTCGGCATTCTCATTCCAGGCCTTGACCCGGGCTTCTCAATCCTCACGCCCTGGGGCTCCATCCATGCGGTTGTGCAAGGCGACGGGCGGGTGGATTTCGAGATCAAAGTGACGGCCGCCTCAGTTGGCCCCGCCCAGGTTGGGCTCAAAACAGAGGGCAACTGGGAACCCTCGCGCGGCGATATCGCGCTGAATTTCGAGGCCGAGGCGCAGCTCAATTTGTTTGACCGGGTGTCACCGGTGATGGAACAGGCCAATGCCTATGATCTAGGAATTTCAGTGTCGGAAAAATACAACTTGACCGAAAACACGCTTGAGGCTGACATCAACATTGGCCGCGGTGGCATTTTAACCGACTAACCGGAGTAGATATTTTGCATTCAGCCGTTTCCGACTGGCTCTCTAGATTTGACGCGGCCCTCACCAGGGGAGATGCCAAGGCGGCTTCGCAGCTTTTCTGCGAGGAATGCTATTGGCGCGATCTGGTGTCCTTCACCTGGAACATCAAAACGCTGGAGGGGCGGGCCGAAATCGAGGCCATGCTCAGGGAAACGCTGGGCCATGTGAAGCCCTCCAACTGGAAAGTTGAAGGCGATAGGGAGGGCTGGTTCACTTTTGAGACAGCGGTTTCGCGCGGGCGCGGACTGCTGACACTCAAGGACGGCAAGTGCTTCACCCTGCTCACCACCATGGTTGAGCTTAAGGGCCACGAAGAGCAGACAGGCCCGCGCCGCAAGCTTGGGCTTGAGCACACCGCCGTCAAGAACCGCAAGAACTGGGCGCAACTCAAGGCCGAGGAAGAAGCCAGGCTCGGCCATGAGGAGCAGCCCTATGTGGTGATCATTGGCGGCGGCCAGGGCGGCATTGCGCTGGGGGCGCGGCTGAAGCGGCTCAATGTTCCAACGATCATTGTGGAAAAAAACGAGCGGCCCGGCGACAGCTGGCGCAAGCGCTACAAGTCGCTCTGCCTGCATGATCCCGTGTGGTATGACCACATGCCCTATATCCCCTTCCCGGACCACTGGCCGAT
>JANMHO010000411.1:0-4852 GCA_031375195.1 Rhodobiaceae bacterium | reverse complement strand
GCGGAAGATTTCGAAGCCGCCATGAAGGCCATCGCCAAATTGCGCGGGCCCGTGGATGAGTTCTTCGAGCACGTGATCGTGAACGACCCCAACAAGGACTACCGCGAAAACCGCTTGAAGCTGCTCAACCGCATCCGCGCGGCAACGCTCGCGGTGGCCGATTTTTCGAAAATCGAAGGTTGAGCACCAGAAGCAGGAATTGGGACCTTCGCGGGAAGGTCATCTCCACGCCTCTCCAATAAATTGTAAAGTAACAAATTACACCTTTTAGTTGCTTGATCCTATTTCTACACTTACTAACTTTAACGAGTATCTGCAGTAAGGATACTATTTAAAATTGTAGGAAATGAAAATGAACAAGCATACTGAATCGCCGTCAGCCAACGCCTCAACACTGAAATTGAGCATTGCAAGAATTGGCCTCAAGACCGCGGGCATTGCCGCTGCGGGCTTGATTTACAACAAGGCCTAGCGCCAGCATGGGCCGGCGGCTCTGGTCGCCGGCCTCCATTGTCTCAGGTTTGGGAAATAGCTCAAATGCGCGTCAAGGCGCCAAGAACGCTTGTCATGTTCCCCAGGGACCACGAGATTGTCGTTTACAATTATCTGACCAGGGACGCGATAACCTGCGCGCCCCCAGATATTTATTGGCTCACAATCGCGCCTGAATGGACTCCGGTTGAGGACCTGATGGCCAGGCATCCCCACATCGAGCCCCAATCGCTCCGGCAGGAGATCATCCGCCTTGTGGAGGCTGGAATTCTATTGCAAGAGGATTCAGCAAACGCCAGGACAGAGGCAATCTATCGACAATCCTGGGAGCTTGGAATCGCCGCAGGAGTCTTTCACTTTTCCCTGCTGGACAATGACTACGGCGATCATTCCGAGTCCGTCAAGAAACAGAAGCAGCGGGCCCTGGGCGATCCCTCGCCGGACTTGCTCTGGAAAAACCTGAATGGATCAACCCTGCTCCCCGGGCAGCCGCGGCCAGCTTCAAGCCAGCTTTTTGACATCATGCGGCGGCGGCGCACCATCCGCAATGTGCGGCCCGAGGCCTTGACACTGGAAGACCTGGGCGAGTGTCTTTTCGCAGGATTGGGCGTTACCAGCTTTGTCCAGGCTGAAACCGGCGTGCTGCCGCTCAAGATGACGCCCTCCGGCGGCGCCAGAAATCCATTCGAGGCCTTTGTCTGGGCCCGCAATGTGGATGGCCTCACGCCTGGCCTCTATCACTATTCCGCCCTCCAGCATTCCCTGGAAAAAACCGCCCCCTCGCCAGCGGCATCGCCCATGGAGCTGGTGAAAGGGCAGGAATGGGCCAACGCCATGCCGGCGATCATCTTCCTCGTCGCCGTGTTGGGCCGCACCACCTGGAAATACAGCGATCCCAATGCCTACCGTGTCGTCTTGATCGAAGCCGGACACATCGCCCAGAACATCATGCTCGCATGCGCCAGCAGCAATCTGACCGCCTGCCCCACCGCCGCCCTCAGCCACGCGCAAATCTCGGCGATGCTGGCGCTCAAGGACATCACCGAAACACCCGTCTACGCCCTTCTGGTCGGCAAGCCCGGCGAAAATCTGGACACCCTTGCATTGCCAGACAGATCATCCCGGCCGGCGTCACAATTGGTTGAATGAGGGAAACTTGGCGCCATGATTCTCCACCAAATCACCCTGGCCCAGTGTTCGTGAAACCAGCGGCAGGCCATACCAACAGCTTGACCACACGCGCATTAAGGCTCAGGCGGGAATTTCCGCGTTGCTGTCATTCTCTATCCAGTATTTTCCCGACCGGGCATTCGAGGTGCCAGGTCAGGCCGGAGGGCGCGAAGTTCAGTTGCACTGAGGCTTCCAGGTTTATCTCAGCCATTTGCCCGATGACGGTGGAACCGAAGCCCTTGCGTGACGGAATTGCGACGGTGGGGCCGCCGCGCTCTACCCAGCTGATCTTGAAAAGCGCTTCGGGTTCACCTGCCTCGACCTTCCAGGAAATCTCAACTTTGCCAGTGCTGTTGGCGAGTGCGCCATGCTTGACGGCGTTGGTGGCCAGCTCATGCAACGCCATGCTGATGGGCTGCGCCGCCAAAGCATTGATCCGCAATGCAGGACCTTTGGTCTCGACCCTGCCACCCATGAGTTCAGCGAAATGCGCAAGCTGTGAATGCACGAGCTCGGACAAATCGACGCTTTTCCAATTGCTGTTTATGAGGAGATCCTGGCTCGCTGACAGGGCCTGAATGCGGTCGCCAAGGCGTGCCGTGAATGTTTCCGGATCACCCACAGCGGTTTGCCGGGCGACCGCCTGCACCACAGCCAACATGTTCTTCGAACGGTGGTTCACCTCGCGCATGAGGAAAACGACCTGCGCCTCCTGCTTTTTGCGATCGTCAATATTGGCGACGATTCCCAGCATGTGGGTGGGTTTTCCACCCTTTGAGCGATAGACGGTTCCATGCGCCTCGATCCAATGCACAGTTGCGTCCGGCCAGATCACCCGGCACTCGGGCTTCCATTCCTTTTTCTGCTCAATGGCCTCCCGAAACTGCTTTTCAACCATCACGCGGTCTTCAGGATGCACATGTTGGAGGAATATCGAAAATCCCCAATCTTTTACCGGCTCGCTGTAGCCAAAGGCCTGATCGTGCCGCAGGGAGCGCCTGGACGTGTCATTGACCAGATCGAGGTCCCAATCGCCCACCCGCGCTGCGTCGAGGGCGAATTGCAGGCGCAGATGAATGTCGTGCAGCGCGTCATCGGTCTTCCTGCGTTCGCTGATGTCAACAAAAGTAATCACGACGCCATCAATGACATTGGCCACTGTCCGGTAGGGACGGATGCGCATGATGTAGGTGGCGCCCCGCTCCGCGATCTCCACCTCATGTTCGATGATCGAAACGTCATGCAGGACCTGTTCTACGTCCCGCTTGAGGTCAGCGTAGCTGAGCAAGGTGACAATATCGGTAATCGGGCGACCGCGGTCAGCCTCGCGCACCCGGAAAATTTCAGTCATTCCGGGTGTGAAACTCTTGATGAGCAGGTCATTGTCGAGAAAAATCGTGGCGATATCGGTGCTTTCGAATAGATTCTTGAGATCGCTGTTCAGAACCGTCAGCAACTCGTTCTTGTCGCCCATCTCGGTATTGACCGTATGCAGCTCCTCATTGACCGACTGCATTTCCTCCTTGGAGGTTTCCAGCTCCTCGTTGGCTGATTGCAGCTCTTCATTGACCGACTGGAATTCCTCGTTGGCGGACTTCATCTCCTCGTTAATGGTTTCAAACTCGTTGATGGTGGCCTGGAGCTGCGCCTTGGTTGCCTGCAGTTCCTGTTCCAGCGCCTGGACCTGGCTGTCGATGGCGCCATCGCCTGATTTCGAAGCCCCGCGTGGCGCCAGCGGGCCCCCATCCTGGAAAGCGATGACGCAGAGCCCCGCATCAGCCCCGGTTTCGGCAAGGGGTGCCGCGATCACGGTTATGGCGCGGTTCTTGCCTGCGATCTTCAGCACCACGTCAGTGTGTGCGACGGCTTCCTTGGTGGCAAACATCGCCTGCAACGCGGCGCGCACCACCGGTCGCAAGGGTTTTCGCAAGATGTCAAACAGGTTCAGGCTCGCCATGCCAGGCGAGGGCCCGAGATAGTCGCCTATGGCACTTCCGGAGAAGCGCAAAATCCCATGATGCTTGTCGGTAACCACGTAAACCGGGGAATATTTCTCCAGCGCGCGGCGGGCGCTCTTGTCGATTCTGTCATCGCCCATGGAAGCCGCCGCCGTGGGCTGGCCCGGCACACGGGTAGGCGTGGGCAGCGGCGGTGGCAGCGCCGCTCTGACTTCGACGCGCGCGAAGATACGGTGCTTTTTGTCGAGGGGGGTGAAAAGGTTGGCAACGCGCGACAGGCCCTCGGATGAGCCGAGGAACAGGGAGCCCTCCGGCCGCAGCGCATAATGAAAGGTCCGGATAAGACGGCTTTGCAGTTCGCTGTCAAGGTAGATCAGCAGGTTGCGGCACGATATCAGGTCGAGCTTGGAGAATGGCGGGTCCTTGATCACGCTGTGGGTTGAGAAAACGCAAGCGTCCCTGATTTCCTTGATCGGGCCGCACACATTGCCCTCGCTGGTGAACCAGCGCTTGATGCGTTCGGGCGACACACCGGCGATGGTCAGGGGGTAACGCGCCGCCCGGGCATCGGCCACGGCGCGGTCATCAATATCGGTGCCAAAAACCTGGAGCTTGAGTGATTTTCCCTGCCGCATCATCTCCTCGCGCACAAGGATCGCTATGGAATAAACCTCTTCCCCGGTAGCGCAGGCCGGAACCCAGATTCGCACGGAATCCTCCAAACCCTTTTTTTCGACCAATTTTGCAATCACCGTGGAACGCAGGACCTCGAAAGCGGCGGGATCGCGAAAGAATTTCGTGACACCGATGAGGAGTTCGCGGAACAAAACGTCAAGCTCACCGGGGTTCTCCGTGAGGTGGGCGATATAGGCCGGGAAGGTTTCGAGCCTGAGCACCTGCAACCGGCGATGAATGCGGCGCACCAGGGTTTTATCCTTGTAACGGCTGAAATCATGGCCGATCCGGGCGCGCAGCTGCGTGGTGATCGTGGCCAGATGCGCTGCGGTCTCGGCGCGGTTTTCGTCGCTGTCCTCCGGCCCTGCCAGCTTGGCCAGATGCCGCTGATACTCAACCAGCATCGCCGGCATTTTTTCCACTGGCAGGACATGATCGACAAGGCCCGTGGCGGCGGCGCTGTGCGGCATGCCACTCATTGCGTGATGATCGAACTCGGCCTGGGCGAAGGTGAGCCCGCCATGCTCCTTGATCGCGGTGAGGCCGAGGGTGCCGTC
>JANMHO010000376.1:0-2987 GCA_031375195.1 Rhodobiaceae bacterium | reverse complement strand
TGACCATGTGAGGAATACTTTCTGCGCGCCAAAGGCCTGGATGAAATCATGGGCTGATTGGCCGATCTGCCGCTCCGGCTGGTGCATGCCGAAAATATCGCGCATGGGCCGGTTGAGCCACGGTCCCGGCTGCGCCTGCCGTGGCCAGTTGCCTTCATTCAGGCCGCCGAGAATGACAGTTTGCGGGGCCACCAGCCGGGCTTCCAAAAGGCCAAGGATCGAAAGCCGCGCTGTTTGGATATGGGCGTTTCGCAAAGGAATCGATTGCAGGTGGTGGCGTATGGTGATTGCCGCGCGGTTGAAATCGCAGACGGGAAACCGCCGGGCCTCCTGTCGCAGCGTCTCCATCAACAGGCGCAGTGTTTCCGCCTCGACGCCCAGCCAGAATTCCGGCCCCGCAATGTTTTCAGCGACAGAAATGAGATTCTCCAGATGCAGGGAAAATGTGTTTGGAGCGGGCTGTGAGAGCGGCAACAGTATTTCTGCGATGCGTTGAAGGCAGGTCCTGGCGTTTTGCCAGTCACTGTCTTCCAGCCTTCGGACGGAAGGATGCGGGTGAGCATCTTCAGCACTGGTATTCGCGCACCGGTCAAACAACGCCACGAGCTGGCCAACGCCACCGCTCACCGGAAGCGAGCGAAACAGGGTGAGTTCGAGATGCCTGGAAAAACGCCGAAATGCATCGCGTTCAAACCCAAATCTGGCGAGCGGATGGCCAAGCAGTGCAACCAGCGCTGGTGCTGAAAATTCATGCCTGACGGCATCCATCAACAGCCCCATGAGCGAAGCCGCGCCGAAATGGATGAGCGGTTCGCCGGCTGAATCATCAACGCTGATGTTCCAGCGCGCCAGCGCCGATTTGACCCGCCGGGCCAATCCCCGGTCAGGCGTCACCAGCGCAATCTCGCCCGCTGGGCTTTCAAGTTCGCGCCGCATGATGAGGGCGATTATTGAAGCCTCGTCGTGCCTGTCCCTGGCTTCAATGAGGGAGACGTCTTTGAGTCCCTCGCGCACGCGGGGCCGGTTATTTGCAAGGATCGCTTGCCACTGGTCGGAAACATCCGATGGCCGCATCAGTTCGCTGGCAAGCCACCCGCGCTGGCCCGAATGCTCTCCCAGAACCGGGATGTCGCCGCGCGCCTGGCCCAATTCATCGATCAATTGCTTGAGCGTGTATTGTGGATGTTGCGGGGTAATGCTGTCCCAGCTCCCGGCATCCATGTGCTGGTCCAGTCCCGGCAATATGACCGCGCCATTGTCAAGTTTGGAAATGACCTTGAGCAATTCCCGCGTGGCGTGGATTGTGCCTGTCGAACCTGCCGCAATGATGGGCCCGCGTGGCGGATGTTCACGCAGCCGGCTGGCTTCCAGGCGAAGCAGCCGCCCCCGGCGCTCCTTGGCCCCCATGATGTTTTCACGGACATAGAGAGCAGGCAGTCTTATGCGGATGAGGTCGAGCAGGCTGAGGATGGCTTCCCGGTGCGCGGCGAGATCAACCTGATAGGCTTCAGGTATGCGCTCCAGGGAAATCTCCTCGGTTTCCAGGCTGTCAACCAGCTCGGCGAGGCTTGCGGCCTGCGATTGGGCCTGGCCGGGCGAAGCCGCGATTTCCTGCGCCAGACGCAAATGCGGATTGTCCCTTGCCCATTCATCGACAAATGACATCAGCGCGAACGCCCGCCCGATAGGCGGGATTTCCGGGGGAAGCTGCAAGTCTTCTGGCTGGATCTCAAGCAGGTCCTCATCCACGTCGCCGATGGGCCGGATGTTGGGCAAGACCAGCGCCGGCTTTCCGCTGTCCGCCAGCAGCCTGAACTGCAACTCCCGCGCCGCCCGCCGCGTCGGAACAAGGATGGTCCACGCCGCGAGGTCGCCGGCCATGATGCCCTTGGAAAACGGAAACCCGGTCAGGATTGTTTTTGACAGGATATCCAGGAATGGCGCGTCGCACGGTATGGTAAAGACGTTTGCGTGGCTTTTATGCATGGCCAAGGCGGAGGTTCCCAAATTGGACGTTTCCAGTCACGTCGTGTCTGTTTGTATCCTGACTGTACCAGCAGTTCGCCGGGCCGTTAACCATAAGCGCATATTTTATCCAATTGTTTCGGCCCTGGGCGCCGGCGGCCGCAAGCCAATGATTGACTGGAAATTTTGACTGTGCAGTATGGCGGCGGGACTAAAGACAGCCTTTAAGTGGAAGCGGTGCGCGGATATTCAGGTGTCCGCGCATTCTCTGAATGCGACGCGGGTTACTCTTCGCGGAAAAGGACTTGGCCCAACCAATTTGAAAATTGAGTTGATTGAAAATTCTGTGCCCGCATTGTGGGCGGCTGTCTTTTGCCAAGTGAAGAGTTCAATGACCTGCGGGTCTGCTTCAGCGGTTTTGCCGTTTGCTTGAGGGATGCGGGAATCTGTCTGGTGGAGTTGCGTGGGAGTTGGGTATGCACATAGATGAGATCGTGGCCGTGTCGCCAGGAATTGATTTGCCGGCAGGCGAGTATGGTCGTTCCGGCTCTCCGGATATCCCGCCAGTCGGGGAAGCCGCGCAAGCCGCGTGTGTGGCCGTCGTTGATTCACGCAATCTCCTGCGGGAATGCATCGTGAGTCACATCGCGGCATGCGGCGATTTTGTCGCGGTGGGCTATGATTGCGTGGACGAGATTTTCAATCCCGGAGGATCCCATGATCATTCCATTGTCGTCCTGTGTTCAATCACTGAAACGCGCAAGGCGGCTCTCGGTGAGCTGACAAGGCTGCGGAACCGGAATTCATCCTGCCCTGTCGTGGTCCTGACCGGCGTCAATGATCATGATTTGACCGCTGATTTTTTGCGCCATGGTGCCCGGGGCGTCATTCCCCTGGCGTTTCCGGCAGACAGCGTGGTTGAGGCATTGCGGTTCGTCCATGCCGGGGGAACATTTGTTCCCTCTGAAAGCCTTCCCCCAAAACCCTGGACCACCGCCCGGCACGCATTGCCGGGAAACTGC
>JANMHO010000368.1:0-3519 GCA_031375195.1 Rhodobiaceae bacterium | reverse complement strand
TCGCGCAAGGCCCCATGATAAATCCTGGTGCCCAGTTTTTGCTCAAGCTCGCCTTTGCCCAGCAGGGTAACGCCTGCGACCCCAAGCTCTTCAAATTCGTCGCGCCATGCTTTTAGCTCATCGAATTGATGCGCTTTGGGTATGCAGTGCAAATATCCCCAGGTGAGATCGCAATCGATATCATACTGCTCAAGCCGCTGTTTCAACAGGGTTTTGGACTCCTCGGCCAGCGCAAAACATTTCCGCGCATCGGCTTTCCCAAGTTGGTTTTCAATTTTCTGCTGGCCGCTGGAAAACCCTGTGCAAACCTGCCCGCCGTTGCGCCCCGAAGCGCCATAGCCCACGTGTTCAGCCTCCAGCACCACAACATTGTAACCTGCGGTTGCAAGTTCAAGCGCAGCGGAAAGCCCGGTATAGCCCGCCCCAATGACGCAAACATCAGCCGAAACCTCGCCTTTCAGGCTTTCACAGGAAACCGGAGAATGGGCGGTTGCCTGATAATAGGAGAGGGCGTCGATTGATTTAACCATAACAGGAGCTTTAGCTGACCCCCTTTTGCTTGGTCAAGAAGAGGCGCTACAATGGCTTCGATTCAACAACCACTGGTTACCCATGTCGCGATCATCATTCGAGGAATTCATCTCAGAAAACAGGATCAGCGAGGTTGAATGTCTAGTGGCGGATATGTCCGGCACGGCGCGGGGCAAGATCCTGCCGCCCAAGAAATTCCTGTCGGGGCAGAAATCCAGGGGCCTGCGGGTTCCAGAAGAAGTTTTCACGCTCACCATCAATGGACGTTTTGTGTCCGACACGGAGGCCGTGAGTGACAGCGCCATCGATATCTATATGGAGCCAGACCCGGAAACAACGCGCCTTGTGCCCTGGTATACGGAGCCCACGGCGCAGGTGATCTGCGATGCCTTCCATCTCAATGATGAACCCGTTGAAATAGCACCCCGCCATGTCTTGAAGCGCGTTTTGGCGCTTTACAAGGCGCAGGGATGGCGGCCCATCGTGGCGCCTGAACTGGAATTTTACCTCTGCAAGAAAAATCTCGATCCGGATTATCCGATAGAGTCCGCCATTGGCCGGTCTGGCCGCAAGGAATCCGGCGGCCAGGCCTATGGCATCGACGCTGCCAATGATTTTGATCCCGTGGTGGAAGATATCTTTGATTACTGCGAAGCGCAGGAGCTCGATGTCGATACCTTGTCGCATGAAGCAGGCCCCGCCCAGCTTGAAATAAATTTCAATCACGGCGATCCCTTGGAGCTTGCCGATCAGGTGTTCCTGTTCAAGCGCACGGTGCGCCAGGCGGCCTTGAAGCATGATCTCTACGCCACGTTCATGGCCAAGCCCCTGCAGAATGAGCCCGGCTCTTCCATGCACATCCATCAATCCGTGCTGGATGCCAAAACAGGCAAGAATGTTTTTGCCGGGCGCGATGGCAAGCCGTCAAAGCTGTTTTTGAATCACATTGGCGGCTTGCAGCGCTATATGTCTGCCGCCCTGCCGTTCTGCGCGCCAAATGTGAATTCCTACAGGCGTCTGGTGCCGGATTCCGATGCGCCGACCAATGTGCATTGGGCCCATGACAATCGCACTGTCAGCCTGCGGGTTCCCGCATCGAATGCCGCCAACCTGCGCGTGGAGAATCGCGTCCCCGGCGCCGACGCAAATCCCTATCTCGCCTTTGCGGCTTCGCTGGCGTGTGGCTATCTCGGCATGATGGAACGCATTAAACCGTCTGACCCGGTCACGGGTTCGGCCTACCGCTACGCTCACACGCTGCCCATCAACCTCGATGAAGCGCTTGACAAATTGAACTACACAAAATCGCTGAAACAGGCGATGGGCGAGAAGTTTGTCGAAGCCTACCAGGATGTGAAATTCGAGGAAATGCAGCACTACCGCCGGGTCATAAGTTCCTGGGAGCGGGAATTCCTGCTGTTGAATGTTTAACTCAGCGCACTTAGAGTCGTGAATGCGGACAAAGCTTCCTTGCTGGATTTCACGTGCAGCACGGCGGCTCCGTCATGGGACAGGAATTCCTTCACCTTGACATCAACGTCATCACCAAGCGCTATGCTGACAGCAAGGGCGCCAAAAGATTTCGCCCATGCGGTGAAATCCGGGTTGACCAAATCTGTTCCGGACACGCGGCTGGGATAAAGCCTGGCCTGATAGGTGCGGATTGTGCCATAAATGCCATTGTCTGAAATCACGATTTTGGTTTTTGCGCCATATTGCATGGCGGTGGCAAGTTCTTGGCCGGTCATCAGCACACCGCCGTCACCCACAAATGTGATCGCCATGCGGGTCTCGTCAGCCAGCCCAGCGGCGACGGCTGCAGGAACGCCAAAGCCCATGGCGCCAGCGATGGCACCCAGCAGTGTATTCCTCGGCGTCATGATCCAATGCCGGTGAACCCAGGTGGACATGTTGCCGGCATCGGTTGTGATGATTGCATTGGGCGGTGCCTGGGCTGCCACTGAAACAACGACGCGGCCAAAGTCCACGCCGTCCTCTGGCTCTGGCGATTTAAAGACCTGAAATCCCTTCACGAAATCATTGATCGATGAGCGCCAGGATTCACGCGCCGATGAAACAACTTTGGGATTGAGCGCAAGCTCAGACAGCACTGCGACAGGATCGGCCACCAGTCCAAAATCCGCTCTGAACACTTTGCCAATGGGCTCGCCATCGGGGTAGATATGGATAAGCTTCTGTTTTGGTTCCATGGCCGACGGGAATGTGTAGTTCAAACTGGCGACGTCGCCGAGCCTGGTTCCCACCGCGATGATCAAGTCGGCATTGGCCAATACCTGCCGATGTTTTGGTGGGTTTCCGAATCCGAGGTGACCGGCGTAAAGCGGTGAAGCATTGTCGAAAATATCCTGATTTTTCCACGTGACCGCCACGGGCACGCGCAGCGCTTCGGCGAATTGTGCCAGCGCCGCCGCTCCCTTGGCCCCACGCAACATGGCGCCTGCAACAACAATGGGATTTTCAGCCGCATCAATCATCGCTAGAATCATTGCGATGTCATCCGCCGAATGGTGGGCAGCGGCAACTGGAATGGGCATAGGAATAACCTCGCCCGCAGCATCGCTCAAGACATCTTCCGGCAGTGAAATGATTACTGGACCAGGCTTGCCTTCGCAAGCCAGGCGGAGCGAACGGGATACAATTTCCCCGATCTTATGACCTTCGAAAACTTCAAAAACGCCCTTGGTCATTCCACCAAAGAATTGCCCGTAATCAACTTCCTGAAATGCGCCGCGTCCACGCTCTTCGCGCGAAACTTGGCCAACGAGCAACAAGACAGGCACGGCGTCCTGCTCGGCCACGTGAATGGCTATGGAGCCATTGGTGGCACCGGGACCACGGCTCACCAGAAACACGGTGGGCTTGCCCGTCAGCTTCGCCTCGGCGACGGCCATGAACCCCGCGCCCGACTCGTGCCTGCAAACGATAACCTCGATGGAACTGTCAAAAAGCGCGTCCAGAAGCGCAAGG
>JANMHO010000366.1:0-2795 GCA_031375195.1 Rhodobiaceae bacterium | reverse complement strand
ATATTTCTCGAAATCCATCTATTAGCTCCTTTTGGCACGCATGATCCGGAGCCCCAACGAGCACTCCGAACACGCCCTAAAAAGAGATATGGGGATGAAACCGCCCCCATCAAGTCACCTCGGAAATTATTCCCCTTGCGGCGTTTCTTCGACCAGGCGTGGCTTCCGGGGGGTCCGCGCGCGCTTCTCGGCCACTGGCTCTCCGGCTTCTTCCGCAGTGACTGGCGCTGGGCGACGCAGGAATGACGGAGCTTCCCATTGCCCCGTGTCCGCTTCAGCTTCGGTCACCATGGGCCGCGCCTCGACCACGGCTTCCCGTGGTGGCTCATCGCGAGGCGGCTGGGAGTCGTTTTCGGCCAATTGCGGCTCGCCCTCGCCATCCCTTGGCTGGTCACGCTTGTCCTGCCAGCGCGGGCGAAACCGCTCCCGGTTGCCATCACGATTGTCGCGCTGGCGGAAATTGCGTTGTTCTGAACGATCTATATCAGGAGCCTGGCCCGAGGTGTCGACCTGCGGCACGGGCCCACCTTGCGGGTTTTCGGAAGTGGCGAGATTTGGCTGGGCCTCGCCTTCGCCTTCAGCGCCCTCATCGCCTTCGTCTTCAAAATCATCATCTTCCGGACGGCGCAATTGCTGGGTGGGCTGGCCCACCGGCTGGGCTGCTGCCATCACCCGGAAATAATGTTCGGAAAACTGGAAATAACTTTCAGCCATCACGTTATCGCCCGATGACTGTGCGTCCCGGCCAAGCTGCATGTATTTCTCGGCGATCGTCTGCGCCGTGCCACGCACCTTCACATCCGGTCCATTGCTTTCATAAACCCGGTTGGGAGAATTGCCCCCGGCGCCACTGCTGACGTGGCCGCCGCCGCTGGGCCTGCGATTATTGCGTCCACGACCGCGGTTCTTGTTGTGTTGCCCTTGGCGTGGCCGATGTCCATTATCGAAATTCAAATCATCACATCGGCAAAAAGCCGTCCCGTTTGTTGAGATTTTTGGCGTTACAGTTTCAAAATTCGACCCTTTACAGGAGTCGAGGCAAACCTATTCAGATTGTTAAGGTCACAAACTTCTGCCACAGATATTTCCGGTTCCGGAATTACCATCCCCGACTGCAATAAAGCGAAATGTGTGGAATAAGCGACCCAATGGTCTTTTTTCCCTACATCCCGCCCAGCGCCATCGCAAGGGCAGAATGAATTACCGATTCACATATAGCTGAGATGGAAGCATTTTCCAATGTATTTTTTAACATATCCCTAAAATGTCGTTTCAGGGCAGCCCGAACGTCAGACACCTGACATGCCCGCCAAGGTCGAAAGCCTGTCCCTTGAACCCAAAACCGGCGGCCTCGAAAAGCTGCCTGACGTCCGCCTCCTGACCCGCTCCCAATTCGACCAGAACTTGGCCCTTGGGAACCAAATGCCCGGAAGCGCCAGCGGCAATCCGGCGGTAGGCCGCCAATCCATCCGCCCCGCCATCCAGCGCGCCCAGAGGATCAAAATCCCGCACATCGACGGCCAAACCCGCAATTTCGGCTGACGCGATATAGGGTGGATTTGAAACGATGAGATCAAACAGCCCCTCAATGCCGTCAAACCAGTCGGCCCGCAGAAGTGTCAGGCGTCCCGAAACCCCTTGGGCTTCAGCGTTAACCCTTGCCACGCCCAGCGCCGCCTCCGAAACATCGCTGGCCACGCCCAATGCCTCGGGCCGCTCAGCAAGCAAGGTTGCAATGATCGCGCCCGATCCGGTGCCAAGATCAAGAATGCGGCACTTGCCACGGGCCAAAGGCAGGGCTGCTGCGATCAACGTCTCCGTATCAGCCCGCGGGTCCAGAACCGCCGGCGTCACCTGAAATTCCCTGCCGTAAAATTCCCGCGAACCCAAAATCCGCGACACTGGTTCAAGCGCGCAACGCCGCTCAACGAATGACCAGAAGCGCGCGGCCACATCGGGCGTCAAAATCAAATCCGGCTCGGCAACGATTTCTTCGCGCCTCATGTCGGTGGCAAATTGCAATAACAGCCGCGCATCCAGTGCGGCTGTCTCGATGCCCCTGAGGCCAAGTTGCTTTGCTGCCTGCCGGATGAGATGGGCAGCCGTATCAGACATCAGACGTTTCGGTGGCCATGAGTTCCGCCTGATGGTCGGCCATCAGGGCCAGCACGAGTTCTTCCAGGGCCGGTCCCTCGATGATCTGGTCCAGCTTGTAGAGCGTCAGATTGATCCGGTGATCGGTCACGCGGCCCTGCGGGAAATTGTAAGTCCTGATGCGCTCCGAGCGGTCGCCTGAACCCACCTGCCCCTTGCGCTGGGCCGAACGTTCGGAATCTATCCGGCTGCGTTCCAGATCATAGAGCCTGGAGCGCAGCAACTTCATGGCGGCGTTCTTGTTCTTGAGCTGTGATTTTTCAGTCTGCTGGGCAACCGCCAGCCCCGTGGGCAAATGGGTGATGCGCACCGCCGAATCCGTCGTGTTGACCGACTGCCCGCCGGGCCCCGACGAGCGATAGACATCAATGCGCAGATCCTTGTCTTCGATCTTGATATCGACTTCCTCGGCTTCCGGCAGAACCGCAACCGTTGCGGCCGACGTATGAATGCGCCCCTGGGTTTCCGTATCGGGCACCCGTTGCACCCGGTGCACGCCTGATTCAAATTTCATCCGGGCATAGGCCCCAACACCGAAGATGTTGGCGATCACTTCCTTGTAGCCGCCATGCTCGCCATCGCTGGTGGAGATAACCTCAACCCGCCAGCCCTTTGAAGCCGCATAGCGCTGATACATGCGA
>JANMHO010000364.1:0-4624 GCA_031375195.1 Rhodobiaceae bacterium | reverse complement strand
CCTCCAGATGAACATGAATGTGGGCGACGGCCAGAATGTCACCGTGGAGCTTCCGTCAGCCACGGCGGAAGACTGGTATGTCCCGGTATTGACTGAAAATCCCACGCCGCTGCAGGAGTTGCGCGCCAATATGAGCATCGCTCGCAAGGCATCCGCCGGCGAATTCAAATTTTCAACCATGGGACAGACTTTCACCGCCAAAGGCATGGAATTGACCTGGGATGGCGATCCGGTCACGGGGGCTGGAAAGTCCGCGATCAAGTTGACGGACCTTGTCATCCCCGAGGCTGCCATTGCGGCAGGCGATCCCACCGGCCAGATGAAGCAATTGGGCTACGCTGACCTGACCCTCAATTTCTCCGCAGCCGGCGAGCTTGCCATCAATGGCGAAACTTTTGGCATGAATGGCAACATTGACATCAGCGGCAGGGACATGGGGGGATTCAAATTCGCCTTCGGCGCAAGCGAGCTGCCCATTTCAGCCCTGGCCGAGTTGCAGGCCGCCGAGCGCGACAAACGGGAACCCAATATGAATGCGCTCATGCCGCAATTGATGAACGTGACGATCGGCGACATGCATTTCCGCTTCGAGGATGCGTCCATCACCAGAAAACTGCTTCCCATCATCGCCAAGATGCAGGGCATGGATGAGGCGGCGATGGTGGCCAACGCCAGCGCCATGTTGCAGATCAGCATGATGCAACTCAAGAACCAGGCGTTCACCGATCAGGTGGTGGGCGCGGTGAGCGCGTTCCTGAAAGACCCGAAGTCGATCACCATCGCGATCAAACCTGCTTCCCCCGTGAAGGTTCAGCAGATGATGACGCTTGATCCGAACAATCCCGCCGCCGCGATTGACCTGCTGGGCGTTTCAGTGACGGCGAATGATTAACTACGCTTCCGGTAAATTCAGCCGGATGTGAAGTTCGCGGAGTTGCTTGGGGGTGGCTTCTGATGGCGCCCCCATCAGCAGGTCTTCGGCCTGCTGGTTCATCGGGAACAGCACAACCTCGCGGATGTTGGGCTCATTGCACAGCAGCATCACGATGCGGTCCACGCCCGGCGCGATGCCGCCATGGGGTGGCGCGCCATATTGGAAGGCGCGGTACATGCCGCCGAATTTCTCCAGCAGAACCTCTTCCGGATAGCCCGCAATCTCGAAGGCCTTCTTCATGACGTCCGGCTTGTGATTGCGGATGGCTCCCGATGAAAGCTCCACGCCGTTGCAGACGATGTCATACTGATAGGCATTGATGCTGAGCGGGTCTTTCGTTTCCAGGGCTTCAAGCCCACCCTGCGGCATGGAGAACGGGTTGTGCGAGAAGTCCACCTTCTTGTCGTCCTCATTCCACTCATACATGGGGAAATCGACAATCCAGCAGAAATCGAAACGGTCCTTGGCGATGAGGCCAAGCTCATCTGCGGTTTTGGTGCGGGCTTCGCCGGCAAATTTGTAGAATTTCGATGGTACCCCCGCGACGAAGAAGACGGCGTCGCCAATATCTAGTTGCAACTGTTCCCTTACTTTTTTGACCCTTTCATTGCCCAAAGCCTTAGCTATCGGGCCACGAACTACGCGGTAACTACTTGCCGCAATTTCTTCATCACTATCTCCACGCTCCTTGGCAAGTGCTGTGTATTCGGTCTGATCTTGAACCCAAAAAATATAGCCAAGTCCCGGCTGGCCTTGTTGTTGCGCCCAAGAATTCATCCGGTCGCATAAAGCACGTGAGCCACCTTTGGGTGCGGGGATGGCCCACACCTCAACCTTGGGATCAGCCGCAATCATGCCCGCAAACACTTTGAAGCCAGAGCCCGCAAAGTGTTCGGTTACGGCTTGCATTTTGATGGGGTTGCGGAGGTCCGGCTTGTCGGTGCCATACCAGCGGATGGAATCCTTGAAGGCGATGTGGGGGAATTTTGGGGTGACGGGCAAGCCGCCGCCGAATTCTTCAAACACGCCACGCAGCACGGGTTCGACGGCGTTGAACACGTCCTCCTGTGTTACAAAGCTCATTTCGATATCGAGCTGATAGAACTCGCCGGGTGAACGGTCAGCGCGGGCATCTTCATCCCGGAAGCAGGGCGCGATCTGGAAATAGCGGTCAAAGCCCGACATCATGAGAAGCTGTTTGAACTGCTGCGGCGCTTGCGGCAGCGCGTAGAATTTTCCGGGATGCACACGGCTGGGCACCAGATAGTCACGGGCGCCTTCGGGCGATGAGGCAGTCAGGATTGGCGTCTGGAATTCGAAGAAGCCCTGCCCCTTCATGCGGGCGCGGAGCGAATCGATGATGGCGCCGCGCTTCATGATGTTGTTG
The DNA here is from genome assembly GCA_031375195.1 of Rhodobiaceae bacterium. GTDB lineage: Bacteria > Pseudomonadota > Alphaproteobacteria > Rhizobiales > Aestuariivirgaceae > Aestuariivirga. The sequence goes on along the minus strand of JANMHO010000364.1, from coordinate 2,303 downwards.
TGGATGCGCTCGCGGCGCAGATCGAGGAAGCGGTATTTGAGGCGAATGTCTTCCGGGTATTCGGTGTCGCCGAAAACCGGGAGCGGCAATTCCTTGGCTTCCGAGTGAACAGTGATTTCTCTGGCCGCGATTTCGATGAGGCCGGTTGGAAGCTCGTGGTTCTCGGTGCCGGCGGGCCGCGGCTGCACCTTGCCATCAACCCTTATCACCCATTCCGAGCGCACTTTCTCCGCCATCTTGAAAGCTGATGAGGCGGGATCAATGACAATCTGCGTCAGGCCGTAATGGTCGCGCAGATCGATGAACAGTAATCCGCCGTGGTCGCGCACCCTATGCACCCAGCCGGAAAGCCTGATGTCCTGGCCCGCATGGTCAATTCCAAGCTGGCCGCAGGTGTGGCTTCGATAGGCGTGCGTCATATTTGTCAATGTCCCTTGATACGGCGCGGAAAAGCGCATGGGGGCAATGATTTGTCAAGTTTTATGGGCGGAAAGGCAGTCTCAGTTGAGTCCGTCCAGGAAGCGCTCCAACGACGTGACGCTCTTCTTGATCTTCTTCTTGACCGTATTGGCGGTCTTCTCAATTTCAATTTCATTGATATAGCCGCCGTCAAAGAAGCCACCCCGCAGCGTGATCGTGGTGTTTTGCATGCCCACTTTGTCGACCAACGCGTAGAGTTTGGCGGCGTTGGCCGGTGCTATGCGTACGCAGCCGTGAGAAGCCCTGCGGCCCAGGCTCTTCACATACATGCTGCCATGGATGGCGTGGCCCCGGGGGGTGAAGAATATAGAATGGGGCATGGGCGCATCGTCCCACTCCTTGGAAAAATGGTCTTTTTCCATGCGAAATGGCCGGAACTTGCCACTTGGCGTGTCATAGCCACTGGCGCCCGTTGAAACAGGCCAGACATAGGTCAGCTCGTCATCAACTTTCACCATCATTTTTTGTGAAACCTTGTTGATGGTGATGGCCACCTGCTGGGCGGCCTCCGCCAGGCCCGCCGCGCCAATCAGCGCCAAAATCAAAAGCGTCAAGCGAAGGCAATTCTTCATTTTTACACATCCCCACTTTACTATCCGCCCCGGGCACTGCGATGGCGGTGCCGCGTGGCATTTTTGAGGCAGCCGCCCCTTGCGTCCCATGCTAAAACAATGCGACGTCTATGCCATGCCCGCAAGCATTTTTCATGCCTCGTTCAAAGCCCGGCCCTTCTGGTGGGAGGCCCATGCGCCCCAGGCGCTGCCAGAGGTGATACTGCCGAAATCAGCGCGGGTCGTGGTTGTGGGCGCGGGTTACGCGGGGCTTTCGGCGGCGCTGGAACTGGACTCCCTCGGATTCGATTGCATTGTCCTGGATGCCAACGAGCCCGGTTTCGGCGCGTCGACCCGGAATGGTGGCATGGTTTCGGGCGGGGTGAATGTTGGCAAGCGCTATATGTCCAAGCCCATGTCGGCGGAACAGTCGGCGCCCTTTCTGGCCGATGCCGCGGATGCATTTTTCCTGGTTGAGGAATTGATCGCGCGGGAAAAAATCGACTGCGGCTGGACGAAGTCCGGTTACTTCTTGGGGGCCTGGTGCAAAAGCCATTTCAATGACATGGCCAAGAAGGTGGCACTTCTCAATGCGGCCGCTGATTCCGGCTCCTATCTCGTGCCGCAAGACCGTCAGCGCGAGGAAATCGGCTCGGACTATTATCGCGGTGGCATGGTGGTGGCCCGCTCCGCGCACCTGCACCCTGCCCTCTTTTTCAAGGGCCTGCTGGATATCTGTTTGAAACGTGGCGTTCAAATTGCATCGAAAACGCCTGTCATCAAACTCACCGAAGCAACAACGGGTTGGAACGTCGAAACCCCGCGCGGAAACATCGCGGCGGGCGACGTGATCATCGCCACCAATGGCTATACGGGCGATGCCACTCCACAGTTCAAGCGCCGCGTGGTTCCTGTGGGATCCTACATCATCGCCACTGAGGAACTGGCGCCAGACCTTGCCGCTTCGCTCAGCCCCAGGAACCGCGCCATCGCGGATACGCGCCGCGTGCTCACCTATTACCGCATGTCGCCTGATGGCAAGCGCATGATATTCGGCGGGCGCGCCAAGTTTGGCCATACGGATCCGGTGGAGACCGCCCCCATACTCCACCGTTTCATGACCGATCGTTTTCCACAGTTGCAGGGTGTGAAAATCACCCATGCGTGGACCGGCAATGTCGCCTTCACGCTGGACGAGCTTCCCCACATGGGAAAATTCGAGAACCTGCACTATGCGCTGGGCTGCAATGGTTCCGGCATTGCGATGATGAC
>JANMHO010000036.1:0-4998 GCA_031375195.1 Rhodobiaceae bacterium | reverse complement strand
TTGCATGTGTTAAGCCTGCCGCCAGCGTTCGTTCTGAGCCAGGATCAAACTCTCAAGTTTGAAACAGCTCTCCTGATGAATAAATTCACCAGAAAATGGTCGCTTTAGCGTATTAAATTGACGGAGATCATGTGCCTCGATGAATTCACAATAAAGCGTTTCCACCAAAGCATTGTTTTCTCTTATATATAAAACGCATAACGACTAATGTTTCGGTTGTTCAAGCAGTTACCCGCTCGAACCGCCAGGACACACGCCGCCTGCGTTTCTTTTTCTTTCCTCTACAATGTCAAACAGCGGGGATACTTTATTAAGTATCCAATTCAAGTAGCCGACGGAAATTCCACCGGTTCCCCTTTCGGGTCACACCGGCGTCTCAGCCAGCTGCATATTGAATTCACGTCGAGACATCGGCTGTTGTTTGCAACGCCGTGCCCCTCAGTGGGCGGGTTATAGGTCGCCGTACGATCAGGTGTCAAGCACTTCGTCGCAATTATTTTTCAATCATATAAAGGTCTAGAAAAACAGGGGGTTATTCGCGTGGGCGCTGTGCCCGATGCAGATAAGCAAAATTGCTTCGGGAAATAGGCCGCGTCATAATGGTTTAATTTTTCGGCGAGCCCTTGCCAATGACCAAACGCGGCACAGAATTGCCATCCCGCCCCAATGTCGCCATCATTAGGAAGGATTGCTGTCATAGTCCATTGTGAAGGACTGCTGGATAGTTAACGGACCAGTAACGGTCTGGTGGCAAAATTTCTGCAGCGCGAGGTGGGAACTGCGTGTGTGCCATGGGTTCGAAAGAAGTTGCCCGAGGCGCAATATACTTGACGGAAACTGGGAAATTGAACCATGACTGCTCATAGATAGCGGCGTTGTTCGGCGTAAGTAAAAGTAAGATACGAGTTGCGAGGGGATACTGGGATTGAAGGGCCACGGGGACAAACCACACTACCGCAAACCTGAGCCGATTCGCGTTCAGCGCCCGCCTGTCTTTATTGATCAGCTCGAATCAGATCTGAATGATCCGTTCCATGACGAACCTGTCCATCACCGCTGGCTGTTGACGACATGCATAGCAGGCATTTTTGGCACCCTTGTTGTCGGCGGCGCGGCCCTTGGATTGTTCGGCGAAAACGCGGCACCCCGCGATGCCAATGCGGCAATTGACCGGAACAGCGAATCAACGGTTCAATCCGGCGGCGCGAAAGCCATCCACACGGCTTCGCTGACGCCGAAAATAGTTGAAGTAATCCCCGAGCGTGGCCTCAACGGTGACAATCTGTATCCTGAAATAACTGCCGACGACTTGCCCTATGGCGATGGCAAAACCATGGTTTTGGATGCGGAAATCCAGGCGGCGGAAACTGAAACAGCAAATATCACCACGATCAGCAAGTCGGCTCCCGCCGAACCGGTCGACGAAAATTTCAAAATCGCTGAAGGCAGCACTCTGGTCGACGAACTCACTGATCGCGGCGTTACCAGAGAGGCTGCCCAGGCGCTGGCCTCGGCCCTGGAACCCATATTCCCGGCCCGCATGATCAAGAGCGGCACAGAATTTTCTTTGACCCTCGACCGCCAGCAGGACTTTTATGGCCGCTACGCAACCTTCCCAGTTGAACTCTCGTTCAAGCCTGGCCCCAAGGAAACCATCACGGTTGAAGCCGACGATGACGGCCGCTTTATTGCGCGGGTTGACGGCAAGCAAAATGGTGCCCAGTCGGAATATGCGCAAATCACTCAATTCCGCACCAAGGCAAAAGTGGGCTCCAGCCTTTACGCCACCGCCAAGGACAACAAGGTTCCGGATTATATTGTTTCCGAGCTGACCCGTGTGTTCTCCTATGACGTCGACTTCCAGCGCCAGGTCAAGGCGGGAGACACGTTCGAGGTTTTCTACGGCAACCCGCTCACCGGCTCGTCAACCAAACGCAAGGTTCTCCACTACGCCCAACTGGTGCTCGATGGCGTTCCAAAAACCTATTACCGCTATGTCAACGCCGATGGCCAGGTTGACTACGTCGACGAGCAGGGCCGCAGCGCTTCCAAGGCGCTTTTGAAAACGCCGGTTTCCGGATCAAAGATCACCTCCGGCTTTGGCATGCGCAAGCACCCGCTGCTGGGCTATTCCAAAATGCATACAGGAACGGATTTTGGCGTGCCCTATGGCTCGCCCATCCGGGCTGCGGGCACCGGCGTCGTTGAGGTTGCAGGCCGCCACGGCGCTTACGGCATCACTGTTCAAATCAAGCACAGCGCCAAGTTCCAGACGCTCTATGCCCACATGAGCAAACTCGCCGCTGGCATTCGCGCCGGAACGAAAGTCAATCAGGGCCAGATCATTGGCTATGTTGGTGCTACGGGTCGCGCAACCGGCCCTCATCTTCATTATGAAGTCCGCGTCGCTGGCAGGCCGGTGAATCCGCAGCAAGTCAAAGCTTCCGGCGCCACGCAATTGGCTGGCAAGGACCTGCAAAAATTCAAGCTGTACAAGCAGCGCGTCGTGGCGCTCATGGAAGCCGCGCCTTCGGCAACCCAGGTAGCGCAGGCAAGCCAATAGGTCTGCGAGGCAGGCGGGACCGATGTCAATCGCCCCATTGTTCACAGCTGACAGGTGCGCACTGGTCGTCATCGACGTTCAGGATTACTTTTTGACGAAACTTCCTCTCGATTGGAGAAAACCGCTGGTTGAGCGCATTGTCTGGCTCATGCAGGTGGCCAGCATCCTTGAAATCCCGGTTATTGCTACAGCCGAGGATATTGCCCGCGACGGCCCGCTAGTGCCTGACCTGGAAAAACAGCTCCCCGTAGGCGCAAGCGTGCACGACAAGAAAGTATTCGGCCTCTGCGGCCAATCCGATATCCTCGAAGCCGTTCGCCAGACTGGACGCAGCGAATGCGTGCTGGTTGGGCTGGAGACCGATGTATGCATTTGCCATTCGGCACTGGGGCTGCTTGATCAGGGGTTCCGTGTGGCCGCAATTGAAGATGCAACCGCATCACCCCCGCCACACCATGAAGCGGGCCTTCGCCGCATGGCGGCAGCTGACGTCGTACTCACCAATACCAAGGGCATTTATTACGAATGGGTCCGCGGCCTTGCAACTCACACCCACGTGCAGTCCCGGATTAACCTGCCCACGCCGGCAGGCCTCACTCTGTAAGCCTATGCTCAGCATCGCGTTTGACATGATCTGTTTATCGTTATATCCAATAAAACATAACGATAAGCCAGAGGGTCAGGGATGTCCGATATCAGCCATTATTTTCGTGTCGTTGCCATCGTCTTTTTGAGCATGATTTTTCATGCTCCTGCCCACGCCGAGAACGTCAATGTCTTCGCGGCAGCGAGCCTGAAGACGGCCCTTGATGATGCAGCCAAAGTTTGGAAAACTCGGTCTGGAAAAGATATCGTGGCGACCTATGGTTCAACCGCCATGCTTGCCAAGCAAATCGCTGAGGCAGCACCCGCCGATATTTTCATCTCCGCCGATCTTGCATGGATGGATGACGTCGCCAAAAAGAATTTGATCAAGCCGGACTCCCGGAAAAATCTGGTTGGGAACACCCTTGTCCTTGTCGCGGCGAAGGGAACAGGCTTGAAAGTTGAACTCGAAAAAGACACAAATCTTGCAGCCTCACTTGGCGATGAAAAACTGGCCGTTGGAGATGTTAAATCCGTTCCAGCGGGAAAATACGCCAAGGCCGCGCTGGAAAATCTGGGCCTCTGGGCCAGCGTCGAAGCAAATCTTGTCATGCAGGAAAATGTCCGCAGCGCCTTGGCTTTGGTTGCCCGTGGCGAAGCCAGGCTTGGCATCGTCTATGGCAGTGACGCAGTGGCGGAATCAAAAGTTCAGGTCGTCGCCAACTTCCCTGAAACCAGCCATGAACCAATTGTCTATCCCGCCGCCATCATCGCTGCTTCAACCAACCCGGATGCCCAGACATTTCTCACCTTCCTTTTCTCCGAGGAAGCCCAATTGATCTTTAAGGCAAATGGCTTCACCTTGCTGGAATGAATCTTTCACCTGAAGAATGGACGGCCATATTTCTCAGCCTGCGCGTTGCCCTGTTGGCAACGCTCATCTGTCTTCCCACAGGTCTGGGTCTTGCCTGGCTGCTGGCGCGCAAGGACTTTTGGGGGAAATCCCTCCTCAACAGCCTGATCCATCTGCCGCTGGTTTTGCCCCCCGTGGTGACCGGCTATCTGCTGCTCATAGCCCTTGGAAAGAAAGGCGTGATTGGCGCCTTTCTTGAGCAAACCTTTGGCTTGGTTTTCGCCTTTCGCTGGACGGGCGCTGCCCTTGCGGCAGCCCTCATGGCCCTTCCCCTAATGGTTCGTGCCATCAGGCTTTCGATTGAAAGCATTGACCAAAGACTGGAAGGCGCTGCGGCAACCCTCGGCGCCAGTCCGCTAAGGGTCTTTGCAACAGTAACCTTGCCCCTCGCCGCGCCCGGCATGCTTGCGGGAACCGTCCTCACCTATGTGAAGGCGCTCGGTGAATTCGGCGCGACAATTACCTTTGTTTCAAATATCCCGGGCCAGACCCAAACGCTTTCACTCGCAATTTATAGTCTTTTGCAAACACCCGATGGCGATGCGGCGGCGCTCCGTTTGATACTGCTGTCCATAGCTCTCGCCCTTGCGGCCCTCCTTGCCTCTGAACTTCTCGCAAGGCGTCTCACCCGGCGCGTGACGGGCACAGCATGATCGAAATCTCCGTCAGACAGTCCCGCCCAAACTTCACGCTCGACGTGGACATTAAGCTTGGCCACGGAATCACTGCCCTTTTCGGAGCATCAGGGGCGGGAAAATCAAGCCTCCTGAATCTCATCGCCGGGCTGCAACAGCCCGACAGTGGCCGCATTCGCATTGGCAGTGAATCGCTTTATGACAGCAAGGCAAAGATCAATCTTGCCATTCACAAGCGCCACATTGGCTATGTTTTCCAGGACTCACTGCTCCTGCCCCATCTCTCTGTACGGAGCAACCTG
>JANMHO010000020.1:0-1541 GCA_031375195.1 Rhodobiaceae bacterium | reverse complement strand
GGTCACGCCGCGCTTTACTTTGCTTCAAAGGAAGCGGGCTATGTGACGGGGCAGACCATTATCGTGGATGGCGGGCAGATTTTGCCGGAGAGCCTTGATGCCCTTGCGCAGGCTTAGAACTTAAACTGTTCGTTCAGCACGCGCTCGGCGAGGCTGTGGCCGGGGTCGAAAAGGATTTTCACCGAGCGCTTCTTGTCTTCGGCTATATCGACGGTTTTGACGTGGCGCACTTCAACGTGATCGGCGACTGCGGCGACAGGACGTTTCTCGCACTCCAAGACATTGATCGTCACCCTGGCATTGTGCGGCAGCACAGCTCCGCGCCAGCGTCTTGGGCGGAAGGCGCTGATTGGCGTGAGCGCCAGCAGGGGAGAGTTCACCGGCAAAATTGGTCCGTGGGCGGAGAGATTGTAGGCGGTGCTGCCGGCGGGTGTCGCCAGCAGCAGCCCATCGCAAATCAATTCTTCCAACCGCACCTTGTGATCGATCGAGATTTGCAGCTTGGCGGCCTGCGAGCGCTGGCGCAGGAGGGACACTTCATTAAAAGCAATTCCCTTGTGCGATTTGCCATTCTCATCGGTGGCGATCATACGCAGCGGGCGAATGGTGGTGAGTTCTGCCGCGTTCAGGCGTTCCATCAAACCGGTTTCGGAGAAATCATTCATCAAAAAACCAACGGTTCCGCGGTTCATGCCATAGATGGGAATTCCGGTTGACACAAAGCGGTGGAGAATTTGCAGCATGTGGCCATCGCCGCCCAGGGCCACGACGACATCGGCATTTTCGGCTTCGGCGTTGCCGTAGCGCTTGGTGAGCCGCGCAAGGGCTTTGCGGGCATCGGGCGATTCTGAAGCGAGGAAGGCGATGCGGCTGTATTTCATGTCGCTTTCGATTGCATTGACAGGCTGGGTCTTTGCCTACATTGGATTGCCAGACGTTAGCAATCCCTGAAGAGCCAAAACAAGTCCCATGCGTTCCTTGATATTTTGCACAACTTGCCGCTATTCCCCGGACCAGAAAACGGGGGAAGATGGACGCACCGGCGGTGAAACCCTGATCGCCCATATGAATGAAGTTTTAACCGAGGCGGGCCGCAGCGACGTGAAAATCCAGACCCAGGCCTGCCTGTGGAATTGCAAGCAGCATTGCAGTGTGGTGTTTCAGGATGACCAGCGCTTCAGCTATTTCACCGGGCATCATGCGCCGCAGAAAGCTCAGGCCGAAGCCATTCTGGCGTGGTTTGATCTGCATGGGCAAAGCGAAGCCGGCGAGGTTCCCTTTCGCCTGTGGCCAGATGCCATACGCGGGCATTTTATCGCGCGAATCCCCAAGGCCTAATCATGACATCCCTGCTCGTCCTTGGCGGCGCCAGATCGGGTAAAAGCCGCTATGCGGAAAGTCTGGCCAAGGGGCAGAAATATTACATCGCCACGGGCCAGGCCTTTGATGATGAAATGCAGGAACGGATTACGGCGCATCGCACCCAGCGGGGCGGGGGTTGGAACACGTTGGAAGCGCCCCTTCATGTGGTGGACACACTG
>JANMHO010000019.1:0-1590 GCA_031375195.1 Rhodobiaceae bacterium | reverse complement strand
GATCGAGAACATGTTTGGCAAACTCAAGGACTGGCGGCGCGTCTCAACACGTTATGACCGATGCGCCCACACCTTCTTCTCCGCAATCTGTATCGCAGCTGCCTTCATCTTCTATCTCAATCAATGAGTCCTGAGCCTAGTGGGATGTCGGATTGGGCGCACAAGATTAGACTTGACGCTAATGCGATGCGTCACGCCGATAGGAACGCAGTTCGGCCCACAATAGACGACGCACGGCAAATTATCCGTTTGGCTCAAGCAATAGCAGAACTCCTATTCGTGATTCCGGCAGAAATTGCATCTACTCCGGAGGCGGTCGTTCCGTGACTTGGCGGCACCCCTTTAGAGTGCAACAAGACATTTGAGGCATTGCCCTTTAAGGCATTGAAGTTACTAAGAACTAGGTGGTGATGAGGTATTTGAGTCTCTCATCTCCCACCATGCCAAATCGTTCCCGTGGTATCAGGCAACGCCATTTGTTTGGCACACAAGCAATTCCAAGGCTGGAACAATACGACTTGCCATTGAGTTTCACCGAACACAGCTCGCGGCCGTGGCGGATTCAGGGCAGGGAAGAATCGACCGATCCTACTTCGTCCTGCCTTTGACCTTCTTGATGCCTTGCAGCTGTCCGGCGATTTCGGACAGGCCGCCGGCGAAGACTTCGATCTGGCGGCGCTGGTCGTTGGCGGTCTGCCATTCGACTTTTTCGAGGCGCGTTTCAAATACCGAAAGAATGCCATCCAGGTTGGACTTCGTCGACTCATTGTAGTCAAACATGCGCGCTGACAGGTCACTGACCAGCGCCTGGCCTTCCTGGGCGACTTTTCTGTCCAGCATGTCGATGCGCTGTTTCATGTCTGCTTCAAGCTTGTCCAACCTGGCTTCAAAGAACTGCCGCAGCTCGGACGCGATTTCCTGCCGGGCTTCCGTGTTGCGGCGAACTTCGGCGTTCAGGCGTTCGGTCTGGCTATCAACTCTCTGGCGCGTTTCTTCTGATGCCGCGAAAAGCTTGTCGCCTATTTCCGAAATTTCATTGCAGCGGTTGCTCATCACTTCAACGGAGTGCTGCAACTTGCGGTCCATTTCCTCAAGGATGGAAACAAATTCATCAAACCTCGCATCCTGCAGGCGGCGTGTTGGGCCAGCCAGAATGCGGCGGATGTCAGCCAGCGACTTTTCGGCATCGGGATCATCCGCCAAGGCATCCAAAACACCCTGGCTGATGGCAGACACATTGGTCTTGGTCATCAGCGCCGACATTTCGAGCGGCGGCAGCTTTGGAATGTCGGAATTATTCGGATCGATCGCCGGCAAATTCTTGTTGGCGCTTTGCGCCCGCAACATTGAAGGGATTGATTTCAGATGGGTTGCAAACTTGCCCCGACGCGCGAATGCCTTTTCGGTTTTATCTTCGCCCTTGACTTTCACTTTACTCTCCCACAACAAACTTCGCGCCTCCGAAATTCGTGCTTCGACGCTTACACACTAACTTCAATTGCCAATTGAGGAAATACTAGTCCGTCTAAAGATTAAAACTAGTTCTATCCAGCCTTTTAGTAAAGTCTTAACCTTAATCATGGTTCCAAT
>JANMHO010000393.1:0-14695 GCA_031375195.1 Rhodobiaceae bacterium | reverse complement strand
GGGTAAATTGTCTTCCAATATCCATGACAATTCGCCGCTATTGGTGCCACGCGAGATGTGGTAGCGGCGCACGGTTTCGATGACCGACAGCGCCAGGGATGATCCAGTGAGAGTGCCCCAAAATTCCTTGCGCACACCCATGAGCGGCATGCGCACGGAATTTGGGGCGCGGCCAAACAGGTTCCAGGCAAGCTTGGCCCAGCCAAAGGGCAAGAGCTTGCCGTTTAATCCGCTGATCCATTCATTGAGGTTTGGCAAGGTTACAGCCATGGCGGCGGGCTCGCCTTTGTAAGATGCAATGGCGATGTATTCCTTCTTCACCAGCATTTTCAGATTATTGCCGAGCATTTTGATTTCTTCCGGCGTGAAGGGAATATAGCCCCAGTTGTCCGACCACGCGTCATTGAAAATGGCCATGATGATGTTGAGGTCGCGCTCAAGGTTTTTCTTGTCCAGTGGGCGTAAGTCGATGTGGGGGGATTTCATCGCCCTTTCATAGGCTACCGCAAGGGTGCGCGGCAGCGGGTTCTTGCCATCGTAATAGTAGGCGATGACGTCCTTGGCTTTGGTAAAGCCCGCCTCTTCAATGCGTGTGGAATAATAGGGCAGGGCGTGGCCCATCATCATGTTGGGCGGGGTATCAAACCCCTTGATGAGCAGTCCTGTTTCATCGTTGATTGAAAAGCTGAAGGGGCCCCGTACGCGCTTCATGCCGCGCGAACACAACCAGGATTTTGCAGATCTGAAAAGCGCTGCAAATACTTCGGGGTCGTTGGGTGCTTCGAGAAAACCAAATTGACCGGTGGCATCCTTATAACGCTCGAGATGAAGCTGGTCGATTTGCGCTGAAATGCGGCCTACCGGCTTGCCATCGACCTCGGCCAGAAAGAGCTGGGTTTCGGCGTGCTGGAAGTAAGGGTTTTTCTTCGGGTCAAGGTGCTCAAGGCGTTCCAGATAGAGGGGTGCCACCCAGTTGGAATCTTTCCCGTAAAGCCCGTGGGGCACATCGAGAAATATCCGCTTGTCCCGCTTTGAAAGCACCGGGCGGACTGTTACGGAAGGGCTCATTTCCGGGTTGCCCTAGGCTTGGGATTGCGGACATGGCCGTTCGCCACCGTATAAAGATTGTCGGCGATTTTTGTCCAGGCTGGCCTGTGGGTGATTGCGACAATGGTATAGCGCCCGCGCAGCCTTGCGATGTTGTTTACAATTTCAGCTTCGGTGTCTGGATCGAGCGCGCTGGTCACCTCATCCAAGATCAGAATGCGCGGATTGGTGACAAGGGCGCGCGCCAGGGCGATGCGCTGGCGCTGGCCGCCTGAAAGCTTGCCGCCCATTTCGCCCACATCGGTTTCAATGCCCGCTGGCAATGCATCAATGAAGTCCCTGGCGCCAGCCTGATCGAGGGCTGCCTTAATTGCTTCAGTCGAGATGTCGCGATTGGAAAGGCAGATGTTTTCGCGAACCGTATCATGAAATAAAACCAGCTCCTGCGGCACATAACCAATGCTTTGCCGCCACGCTTTGATATCGATGGTTGTTATGTCCTTGCCACCGATCAAAATCTTGCCGCGCTGGGCGGTGTTCAAGCCAATCAGCAAATCAATGAGGGTGGTTTTTCCCGCACCGGACGGCCCCTGAAGCACGGTAATCTGGTTCGCCGGAATATCAAACGTCGCATTTTCGATGACAGCGGTGTTTCCGTGGGCAAAGGTTACATTCACGAATTTGCATCCTGCGCCCAATTTGGGCGGCAGAGATCCGGAGTGAACTTCGCGATGGGCCTCTGCCTTTGTGATGAGCTCCTGGGTCCGGACATAGGCGCTTTCAATAATGACCGCTGTTTGCAGCTGTTTCTGCAGTTTGGTGAGATTTGAGATTATCTGGAAGAACACTATGCCAGTGATCATCAGCTCGGGCAGCGTCTTGTCGAGAACACTATGGGCTGCATAGATCATGCTGCCCGCTAAAATTGCGATGAGCGCATCGCTGCCCTGTATCACACCCTGCTTGCTGAACTGGATTGTAATCAGATTGCGTTTGATACGCTTTAACAACCCGGACAGGCCCAGCACCAAAGTTCCATAACGATCCATGGATTTGAGCGCTTTGATGTTGTTGAGCATGTCAACCATGTCAATCGTGAGGCTGGACACGCGGTCAGTCTGTTTGTAGGCGGAGCTTCTGGAAATGCGAATGAGTTTTCTCATCGCAAGCACCATGACAGCAGCGGCGATACTGCCGAGAATGGCAACGCGCCAGTCAATGAAAATTGCAATTGCAATGTAACCTGCGACCTGAATGAGGCCAGCGACGACCGTTGCAGAATATTGGTAAGCATCGCCCGCGCGGGTCGCATCGTTGCTGATGGCATTGGCGAATTTTCCGCCACTCTGGTCGGTGTAGAAACTCCAACGGGCATCAAAGATGGCGCGTATCAATCTGCGGCGCAGATTTATGGCAACGCGGGCGCCGGAAATGCCAGCATAGGAGAGTGCGGCAAAGGCGAGCGTGGCTTTTGTCACCATCAGGCCGACGACGATGAGAATGAGATTGCCGAGGCTGGGCGCAATGCCGATGCTCTCGATTATTGATTTGATGGTTCCGCTTGCGCCATTCGCACCAGTGGTATCGCTGACGATCGAACTTGCGGCAGGCAGCAGGGTTCCAATGCTGCCGGCCTCAGCGAGGCTTGCCAATAACAGGCAGATCAAGACCAACCAGGGCCTGGTTCCTTCGGCTTTGAAAAAGATTCGGAGAATTTGCTTCATGAAGGCTGAGCATTATAGGGTTGGGTTCGCAAACTCAAGCTTGGCTCATATTGGGCAAGGGTCTAGTAGTTCGCCATGACATTATTCCGGACGGTATCCAAACTTGTGCTGCAGCCTTGGCATCGCCAAATGCGGGGATTGACGCTGGGGACACGAACAGCGGTGCTGGATGACCAGAATCGGGTTTTGCTGGTCAGGCATTCCTATGCGGCTGGGTGGTTTCTGCCGGGTGGCGGCGTAGAGCGCGGCGAAACGATTTATCAATCGGCAATTCGGGAAATTCGGGAGGAGGCGGGAATTGTCGCTGACGCCGATCCGGAGTTGAAAGGCATTTGCCTGAATGATCCGCAGTTTCCGGGAGATCATATCGCCGTACTGGTGTTGCGCCAGTTTACCCGGGCGGACTGGCAGCCAAACCTTGAAATTTCAGCGGCGGAGTTTTTCGGGCTTGACCATTTGCCCGAGGGCACGAGTGCCGGAACCCGGCGGCGGCTGCAGGAGATTACGTCCAATCAGGCGCTCGCCGCCCATTGGTAGGTTGAAGTTTCGGATGGGATTCCTTCAAAGCCGCGCTCAAACAGCAATTTCAATTGGTGTAGAATGTTCGATTGCGGCGCGGTGCAAAATACTGAGGGGATTCTAGCAGATTTCCGAATAAATGGCGCGGTCAAGCCTCAGGAGGCAGGCCAAGCGCCAGAAACACGCCTTCAGCGAAGTGCTGGTTGTCTGAGGGGTGTTCGAAGGCCGCGCCATTTTCCCTGGCGAATTTCACCGCGGAGAAACTGGCGTCCGTTTCGTTGATGCGCGAGGCGTGCTCGCGGGCGGTTTCCATTTCACCGAGTTGTGCATAGCAGGCGGCAAGCCAGGTGCGCATCCATGGCGGAGGCACGGGCGTCAACTCAATAAGCGAAGCGGCAGCACGATACTCGCCCAGTGAGTAAAGCGCAAAAGACCGATCATGCTCGTACCAGGGCGGATGTATTGGGCAGAGACGCATTGCCCGGTCCATCCAGGCCAAAGCTTCCAATGGCCGTCCACGAAGTGTCAGGAGATAGCCCATTTGCTGCACGCCTTCGGCATCATAGGGATTGAGTTCGTGCGAGCGGTGCAAATGGTTCTCGGCTGCGGAATATTCGCGCCGATACATCTGGACAAATGACAGCACACGGTGGGCGGTCGGTTGTTCGGGCGCGAGGCTGATGGCGCGGGTCGCAATTGTCAGGGCATCTGCCAAGTCCTTTTTCGTCGCCCGCCCAAAACCGGCAATCATTACATTGGCAAATGCCAGATACGCATGGGCCAGTCCATAGCTGGGATCCTTGGCGATTGCGGCCTCGCACAAATCGCGGCCTTTGCTGAAATCGGAGGGATTATTGCCGCGCAGGAAGGCGACGCCCCGTTGCACAAGTTCATAGGCGGCAAGTCCAGTAACCGGCTTTTGCGACATCCGCCGCAGGTCGGCATCCACAAGCCTTGTCGCAAGCCGGCCTATGACCTGCTCCACAATGTCTTGCTGGATATCAAAAACGTCGGTGCAGTCATTGTCATAGCGCTCCCCCCAAAGCTGGGCGAGGCTTGCTGCGTCGATAAGATTGATCGACACACAAAGCCGCGCACCGGCCCTTCGCACGGCTCCTTCAACGAGATAGTCCGCGCCGATGCGCGAGCGCGCCAAGGACCAGTCTTGGGGCGTCTCAGACGCCAAGGAAAAACTTGAGTGGCGAGCCAATACAGTCACGGTTCCAAAGCGCGCCAATCCGTTGATGATGTCCTCGGCGAATCCATCAACAAGCGGTACATGGGCGGCATCGCCGGTCTCATTGCGAAAACGCAGGACAGCAACAACAGGTTGCGATCCAAGCTCACTGATTGCTTCCATGGGGGCCAGCATGTAGCCCCGCCTTGAAATGGTTCGAATAAGCTCCTGCTTGTCATCGCCGAGCACTTTGCGGATTTCGCGAATGGATTGGGTCAGCGAATCTTCGGTGACGTAAATGCCGGGCCAAACTGAATCCAGCAATTCGGATTTTGGCACAACCCGGCCCGTGTTCTGAGCCAAATATGTCAGAAGCGCGTGAGCCTTTGGGCGCAGGAACGCCGGCTCGTCATCGCGGCGCAACAGGCCTTTGTGCAGATCAAGCGTAAATCCACCAAAATTGAAAACATGATTGGCCGTTTCGGTATGCATCGGAGCCAGCTTTCGCGGTCCAACAGGACCCATCCGGCATTCAACAGCGGATTGGAAAAGACGTCAATGCACATATGATCCGCAGATTGAAAGGTGGCGCCAAGGGTGACGCCACCTTAAATTGCTGAGCAACTAGAGCTACGCCTGCATCGCGAGTTCGACGCGCGTTTCGGCCTGCCTCATGAAATTCTTTGTTCCATGGACCAACAGTATGGCCGCAATCATGATCAGCCAGATGCCAGCACCAAGCCACTGTTGCTGCACGTGGTCACCTTCGGTAAATACCTTGCCGAGAAAGCGTACGCTGTTCTGGTGCGAAACATGCATCAGGATTGCGAGCAACACGCTGCCTCTGGCGTTCTGGGATACCCAGGTGAATGCGAAAGCCGCAATAATGGGCATGAATGCACCATAGGTTGTGAAATCACCGACCAGTACGAGCGGCAGGTGCCAAATCGCCCATACGGAACCGAGGATCAGGCTGGCAGATGTTGCTGAACAGGTTTCAAGGAGCCGGGGAAGCGCAAAGCCACGCCAACCGATTTCTTCGCCGAGGGGGCCGCTGAAAATCGCGAAAATCAAAATCATTGGCAGGATTTCCATGATCGGCGGGATGTTGCCCCAGACTGGCGCTGCCGATCCGAATAGCGGATTGAGCAGCGCCGAGACGAACTGCGCGCCAAACGGAACGCCAATTGCGGCAGCATACCAAATGGGGTGGACTTTCCACCGGACAACTGAGGCTGCAATTGATTTCACCGCCATGAAACCACCAGTCACACCAGCCATGACAAACCCGGCCACCATGGGTCCAAAAGTGAACCATGGAATGCCATCCTCGCCAGCGTGGTAGGAGTTATAGTATGGAATGAAGGCAGCCCACGTCAGCCCAAGTGTCAAG
Source organism: Rhodobiaceae bacterium (assembly GCA_031375195.1). GTDB lineage: Bacteria > Pseudomonadota > Alphaproteobacteria > Rhizobiales > Aestuariivirgaceae > Aestuariivirga. The sequence continues at coordinate 8,835 of JANMHO010000393.1, read as the reverse complement.
GTAAAGAATGTCGTCAGTTGATACCTGCGCGCCAAGTTGAGAAGTTTGGCCCAAGGGGTATAGGCGATGCAGCTCAGTCCCAATGCCAGAAAAGGGAGAGCGGGGTGCTGCACAAAGAATGCCTGATTAAGCAGCTCGATCATGGTTTTGGTTCCCTATTTGCATAGGTATCTATTGAGTAAACCTGTTGGAATTCGCGAGACCATCGCGAGATAGCCCGATGTCTTTCAGCAGACGATCATCGAGCTGTTCGAGGCGGGCCAGCGAACGGCGGAGGATCAGCCTGCGGCTGAAACTGGTAAACATTTGGTAGACGCAACTGTTGAGGCGTATCGAATAAGTAACTGTTGTCATTGTGTTTGTTCCCTTTTGACGGCAACCCAATCAGAACTGATAGATATGTGCGGATGGGTCAAATTGTTAAATTTCATTCGAAAATCGTTGCCGGCCTCGGCAAGCGACTGTCCTCGATTAACAGCACCATCTGTTTCGAGTACCGAAAGAGTTCTGATGAAATTCTGATTTGTCCGTATCTGGTGGCAACGCGAGGCTCACGAAGTGATCCATCAGGGAAAAGTCTGATCAAAAGGACAGACTGTCTCAAATGGAATTCAATTGCTTTTGTGCCTGTATCAGGATTCCAGACCTGCAACTTGTATTGGCATCGCTTGCCATGCTTCGCCGGAAGCCACCACACAGGTCAGGCCTGCAGTTGTGGTCGTGGTCAACGTCCATGTACCTTCGCTGGAAACGAAGAGTTCAACGACGGTTGACTGCCCGGCAAGACCGAGCGCCTGGCGATTTTCCTGAAAGCGCTCGTCTAAAGCCTCAATAACTTTCTCGTGGGGCCCGCACTGCGGCGCAGCCTGCACAATGGTTATGGGAGCGAGAAGCGATGTAAGGCCGAGGCCTAAAGCCAGAAGCTTTTTCATCTGGGTTCTACCTCGCCCCGGCGCTGGCGCCGGAAAATGAGTTCCTCCAGCGCTATGGCAGCATTCACAGCAAGCGGCAGGCCTTTGGCCCATTGGATATCTTCACGGGTGACGCCAATGTCCTGCAGCAAATTATCGTCCAATTCTGTTAATTTGGCAATGTTGCGCCTGGCAGTCCAGTTGCGAAACATGCGGCGAAGGACGCCTGGTCCATGGGATTGTTCAAGAAATATGGCGCGGTTCAAAGCATAGTCTTTCATGGCAATTCTCCTCTGACGCAGAAAACTCTCCTTTCCTGCGGTAACTTGTTGATGGTTAATAAGAAATCACGCTTGTGATGGTGCAAATTTAGTCATTTTTATACATTCGTCAAACGAATGTATTTTATGGAATTAATCAATTATTGTGATGATATGATTGAATTGCGCTATGCATTTGAATTTACCAGCAAACAGTGATTCCGTTGTTGGCCTCAGCAAACAAAGGCTTTCATTTACCTGCTCCGTTCGCCTCGAGTACCGAGAGAGTTCTGATGTTATGACGGGAGCTATCGGACAGGTGCCAAACACGGTCCCGGTTAGATTGCACTCTTGACGTTGCGGATTCCGCCTTGTATGCGCGGCCCCATGAACACATTGGTTTCCATATCTCTGCGACGACGAGCCTGCTCATTTTTGCTCGTTTAGTTCGCCCTTGAATATATGGAAACAAATTGCCATGACTGCTTCATTCCTCGTTGAAAATACGAAACAAGCTGATTTTCCCTTAATTGATCAAATGCTGGATGCTTCATTTGGCATCGACAGGCGAGTGAAGACTTCCTATCGCTTGCGCGAGGGAAGCACTGCTGCTGAAAATCTCTCGCTGGTGGTGCGTGACGCTGAGGTGGGGCTTGCTGGCTCAATCAGCTTTTGGCCACTGATTATTGGCGGCTTTCCGGCGCTGCTGCTGGGGCCGCTGGTGGTTCACCAGAAACGGCAGAACATTGGCGTTGGCCGGGCGCTCATGCAAGAAGGGCTTGCACGCGCGAAAGCCCAGGGACAAAAGTTGGTCATTCTTGTGGGCGATGCGCCCTACTATGAGCGTGTTGGTTTCAGGACGCTGCCAGAAGGGCGACTGACGCTGCCTGGCCCGGTTGACCCCACTCGTTTCATGTATCTGCAATTGGTCGAAGGGGCACTCGAGGAAGCGCAGGGGCTGGTGCTGCCGCTACACCGCCACCGGGAAATTTCAGCGGCCCTCGCGCGTCCACATCAGGCACACACCCAGGAGCAAAGCGCCGAGCGCCAGCAATGATGCAAAGAGCGGAAACTCGCTGACAGCAGTTACGCGATAGGCATTGTTGGACTTGAGGCCCAGCCACCCCGACCCCGCCATATTGCGGCCCGCTGTCACCTTGATCAGGCGTGGCATGCCATCTTCGAGCCAGGCCATGCCACCGCCGGTTGCGGTTGCGATGGGCGCAAGTTTGGCCGCCGTTGCGAGGATGTCTTGCGCCTCGCGCGCATCGGCGCTTGAGGCGGCGGCAACGGCTTCAAGCTTGCCATCACTCAAGCGATGCATGCCCGCTTGAGATACTTTCATGGTGCCTTGCCAAAGGCCCGGTGACTTTTCGGCAAGCTGGACCACTTCAGTTGTGCCTGATGGCAGCGTCACAGTCACGGGACCGGCCTTTTCCGCCATGGTGCGGCGTTCAATTGTCAGCTCACGCCCCGTTTGTTTGCCACCCAGGGCCTCTTCTTCCAGTTCAGGCTCCTTCATCAACCAGTGGGCGAGGCGGCGCAGAAGTTCGATTTGCGGGCCACCGCCATCATAGCCTCTGGCCCATAGCCAGCTCTGGTCGGACAGCAGTTGCGCGGCCCGGCCCTCGCCCCTGCGCGAAAGGACAAGCAGGGGCCTGTCATCCAGGCCTGACATCAGGGTATCAATTTCGGGTGCGGTTGTCTCAACCGTGCGGAACCATTTGCCCCAGGTTGGCTCATCGGTTTCGCCACCCGTCAAACTACCGGTTACGGGATGGCGGTGGCCGAAAGTGGTGACCTTCGGGCGAAACGCGCCGTCCAAAACCGTGCCGGTTGGAGAGGCTGCCAAAACACTGTTCAAAGGCGTGCTGTAGAGGCCGTCGAAAGCTGCAAATTCTGGTCCCGCGGCCACCAGCAGCGCGCCACCTTCTTCGACATAGCTGGCGATCTGCATGATGTAGGTTTCCGGCAGCACGGCTTCCCGGTGATAGCGGTCGAAGATCACCAGATCGAATTCCTTGATCTTGTCGATAAACAGTTCGCGGGTGGGAAAGGCGATGAGCGCCAGTTCGTTGATGGGAGTGCCGTCCTGCTTGTCCTGGGGCCGCAGGATTGTGAAGTGCACGAGATCGACGGAGGCATCGGCTTTCAGGAGATTGCGCCAGGTGCGCTCGCCGGGATGGGGTTCGCCGGACACGAGGAGAACGCGGAGGCGGTCCCTTATGCCTTCAACCACCGCAAGGGCGCGGTTGTTTTCGGCGGAAATTTCATTGGGCATTGGGGCTGCCTGAATTTCAACAATGTTCTGCCCGCCGTGATCCAATGTGATTGGAAGCTCGGTGCTGGCGCCGGGTGTCACGGCAAAGGATTGTGGTGCACCGGTGCCAAGCCTGACGCTTACCTCGACGGGGTTGCCGTCGCCGCCCACGTCATCCAGGCGAAAGCGAAGGGATTGCTCCTTGCCGACGATGCCAAAGCGCGGGGCCTGCTCAATCACCACGCGGCGGTCGCGCTCGGATTTTTTGCCGGTGAGCAGACTGTGGAGCGGGCCGTTGATGCCGCTTTTGCTGGCGTCAGCAGGCAGATCATGAATTTGTCCATCGGTCACAAGAATGGCGCCAGCGAATCTTTCCGGCGGAATGTCCGCAAGGGCACGGTTGAGGGCCGTGAACAATCTGGTGCCGTCTTCTTCCGGGGTTAATCCGGATTGCACGGTGACAAAACGCATCTCGGTTGAGGGCATGGTGGATGCCGCCGCCCGGAGCGCTGTTTCGGCTTCTTCGGCCTGTTCAAGCCTGTCGCCATAGTTTTGGCTTTGGCTGCGGTCAATGACTGCGACGGCGATATCCTTGATGGCCTCCCGTTCCTCCTGGCGGAAGATTGGGTTGGCGAGGCTTGCGAGCAGCAACGCCAGGCTGATAGCCCGCAACCACCAGCCTCGGGCGCGCGCCAGAGCTGAAATAACAATCAATGCGAGGCCTGCGACGCTGAGGGCCGCTAACCAGATCATCGGCAGAAATGGTTCGTATGAAATCGCGAAGTTCATTGGCCCAGTCTTTCGAGAAGGGCTGGAATGTGAACCTGATCGGCCTTGTAGTTTCCGGTCAGCGAATACATCACGATGTTGATGCCGGTGCGAAAGGCCATTTCGCGCTGGCGGTCGATGCCGGGAATGACGGCGTAGAGCGGATTGCCATTGTTATCCAAGGCCCAGGCGGCGGCGTAGTCGTTGGCGCCGATGATGATTGAGCTTACGCCATCGCCATTGCTGGATGTGGCGGCCTGGTTGTCACTGCGCTCAACCCACAACTGGCCCGCCGCATAGCGCCCGGGAAAATCGCGCAGGAGATAGAACGCCTTGGTGATCACATGGGATTCGGGCACGGGTTCCAGCGGCGGAATATCCAGTTTTTTCAGCATGCGCTGAAGCGCGTGGGTTGATGAAGACGGACCGCCCGCGAGGCTTTCAAAGCTGATCGCGTCATCGCGCAAATCGAAGAATATGGTGCCGCCATTCTTCATGTAGGCATCCATCTTGGCGACGGCGGCCGGTGACGGCAGCGCGGCGTCAGCCAGAACCGGCCAATATAAAAGCGGGAAGAACACGATTTCGTCGCGCTCGATGTTGACGCCCATGGGTGTTCCAGGGCTTACGGAGGTGCGGTCATTGAGGACGAGGCTTAATCCAGCCAGCCCTTGCTCGCTGGTTTCATCCACCGTCGCGTCGCCGGTGATGACATAGGCCAGCCGCATTTCCTGGGTGGCTTTGAGGGCGAAGTCATCGACCTGCTGGGCGGTTGCAGGTTCAGGAACGTGAAGCGCCAAAACGAGTGCGGCGGCAAGCCCGCGCAAGCGGCGCCAGCCGCCGCCGAGGTAGAGGGCGGCCAGCGTATCGGCGAGGAAAAGCAGGAAAGCGGCTGTGAACAACGCGGGCGCCAAAGCCTGGCGCTGCTGGGGCGTGAAATTCCGCAAGGTGACGCCGCTTGGCAATTGGGTGACCGCGGTCATGGCGAATGTGTCTGGCAACACATTGATGGCGCGTTCGGCAGCACCTCTGCTGTAGAGCCCTGCGGGTGTCAGCGGAGTTGCCTTGGCTTTTTCAATGTCTGCGGGCGAAATCGGTTTTGTGTCCGCGAAACTCTCCATGAATTCGCCCGTGCCCGCCAATGCCAGGCGCGGGCTGAAAGCAGTTGCGCGTTCTTCAGGGGTTGCGCCGCCAATGGCGGCGACGCCACCGGCGCCGGGGGCTATATCCGTCACGCGGCGCAACATTTCCACAAACAGGCCGGAGAGGGGCAGGTTTGACCAATCGGCATTGGCGGTTACATGGAACAGCACGATCAGGCCCTTGCCCTGCTTGTTTGCTGTTACCAAGGGTGTTCCATCGGCAAGGCTTGCCCACACTTTGTCAGGCAGTTTGCTGTCAGGTTCAGCCAGAACCTGGCGGGAGACGGTTACGTTGCCATCGAGAGCAAGCCCTGCGAAAGGGCTTTCATCAGGAAAGGCCTGCAAGGCCTGGGGGCTTTCCCAGCTCAATGCGGAACCCAAGGTGCGGCCACCTTCGCGGAGCGCTACTGGCACCAACTCATCCTGGGCCGACGCAAATCTGGGACCGGCAAAGCGCAGCAAAACGCCGCCGCGCTCCAGCCACGACTTTATCTTTTTTGCATCATCTTCCGGAATCACACCGATGTCAGCAAGCACCAGCATGGAAAGGCCCGCATCCAGCAAGCCTCGCAGTTCCAGGGAATTTTCAGGCTCGCTGATTTCGGCGTAGGGTTCGATGGCGTTAGTCACATAGTAAAGCGGCGCCAGCAGGGGCTGGGCGTCCTCGAGGGAATTTCCGGAGAGCAGCGCTACGGTTTTGCGGCGCCAGCGATCATCAATCAGATAAGTGGCTGCGGCATTGCGCTCTCCCTCAATTTGCAGGCGCTGCACCTTGTTGCGAAGTTCTATCGGCAAGTCCAATGTTGCATCGGCTTGCGTTGCATTGGCGCCAAAACCCGCTTTGAAATCACCGATGCTCTGGCCGTTGGCTGCGAGGGCCCGAATATTGACATCGCGTGGCGCGATTGCTGGCGTACGCAAGACATGGATTTTGAATTGGCCGTTTTCGGTTGTGGGCGGCGCGAAGGCCAAAGGCAGTTTTCCCGTTTCGGGAAGCACAGTTTCCACGACAGCGCCGCCATTGGCGAGGCTCATCAAGCCTTCCGCAAATGCCGTGGCGCTGCCTTGATCCATGCCATCGCTGATCCAAATGACATGCAAAGCAGTGGCACTGCCAAAACTTGTTTTGAGGCGGGCAAGCAGTCCGGGGCGATCAGGCCCAAGGGCCTTGGGTTCAAGCGCCGCAATCTGCTTCATCGCATCACCAGCTATTTGTGGCGCGATATCGGCGCGGCGGACGGAAGGTGCAGTGGTGGCCAGACTGATGGTTACGTTGTCAGCCCTGGCGCCATCGACAATCTCGCGCATGATTGTGTTGCGTTCATCCCAGTTTCTGGCCGCAGCCCAGGTGTCATCCACCACGATGAGCAGGGGGGCCTTGTTTGTCGCCGCTGTTTGGTTCGGGGCATAGAAGGGATGCGCAACGGCGAGAATTATCAGGGCGGCGATGGCGAGGCGCAGCAGCATAAGCCACCAGGGCGTTTTATCCGGTTGCTCCTTCTTGCTCACCAGCTCGAGCAAAATTCGAATTGGCGGAAATTTTATGGTTTGGGGTTTGGGAGGCGTGAAGCGCAGCAGCCACCAGATGACCGGCAGCAAGGCAAGGGCCGCCAAGGCAACTGGCGTTGTAAACGTGAGAGCTTGCAGAAACGCCATCATCGGCGTTTGCCTATGAGGCCGTGGAGCGCCATCAGAAGCTGGGCCGGCGATTTGTCAGTGTGATGGACGGTGAAGCTCCATTGCAAACGGTGGGCCAAGCTTCGGACGATCTCGCGTTGCGCCTTGAATTTTTCGATATAGCCGTCGCGGATGGTTTCGGTTTTGCCTGCAAGGAATTTGAGCGGCCCCTCCATGCCGCGGAATTCGACACGGCCTGCGTAGGGCAGGGCTTCTTCGGCAGGATCGACGATCTGCACGACATGGCCGGAAACACCTTGCGCCGCAAGCGAGCGGACAACAGCTGCTATTTCTTCCGGCCTGTCAAAAAAATCACTGAGCAAAACCACGCTCGCGTGCTTTTGCAATTGATGTGCGGGCGGCAGGCTGGCACCCTCGTTTTGCAGGAGCCAATTCGCCATGGGAATGAGGGCGCCTCTCGCGTGGCCCGCCCGGTTTGGACTTCCCAGAATTCCAACCCGCTCGTGGGCGCGCAGTGAGAGGGTCGCGAGCGCCAGCGTTATGAGATAGGCGCGGTCACGCTTGGTGGTATGGCCAAGGTGTGATTTGAAAGCCATGGAACTGGTTGGATTGGCCCACAGCCATAATGTGTTGGCCGCTTCCCATTCGTTTTCGCGGATGAATACGTGGGCGGAGCGGGCGGATTTTCGCCAGTCAATGCGCTGGGTTGAGTCGCCAAAGCTATAGGGCCGGTATTGCCAGAAGCTTTCGCCGGGGCCGGCGCGTTTGCGGCCATGGATGCCAAGGATCACAGTTGCCGCAATGCGCTGGGCTTCCACCAGAAGGGGAGGAAGGGCGCGCGAAGCCGCATCGGCGCGGTCATTCAGAACCAGCGCTGGATTGGCCTTCAATGCATTTCTTGCTTTCATCAATTCAGCAGGTTTTTTTGCCGTTCAATTGTCGCCTCTATCGTTTCGCCTTCAGCGCGGGCGGTGAAATTCAGCGCCATGCGGTGTTTGAAAACGGGCGCCAAGAGCGCCGCTACATCGTCTATCGACGGGCTTAACCGGCCCTGCAGCAGCGCGCGGGCCCTTATTCCAAGCATGAGAGCCTGGCTGGCACGGGGGCTTGGGCCCCAAGCCACGCTCTTGTTGATTTCTGCATTCGCATCCTCGCCTGGCCTTGCGGAACGGACAACGCGCAGGATCGCATCGGTCACCTGTTCGCCCACCGGAATAAGGCGGGTGAGGCGCTGGGCACCCAGAAGCTCAGCGACGCTCAACACTTTTACCGCACTCTCATCTTCGCTGCCTGTGGTTGCATAAAGCATGCGGCGTTCGGCTTCGAGAGATGGATAGGGCACATCGATTTCAAACATGAAACGATCGAGTTGGGCCTCGGGCAATGGATAAGTGCCTTCCTGCTCAATGGGGTTTTGAGTTGCCAGCACATGGAATGGCCGCGGCAAATCATGGCGGACGCCTGCCACCGTTACGTGATGCTCTTGCATGGCTTGCAGCAAAGCGGATTGGGTGCGCGGGCTGGCGCGGTTGATTTCGTCGGCCATCAAGAGCTGGCAGAACACCGGGCCTTCGACAAAGCGAAATTGGCGGCGGCCTTTTTCGGTTTCATCGAGCACTTCCGAACCCAGGATATCGGCCGGCATCAGGTCCGGTGTGAATTGCACGCGTTTTTCATTGAGGCCAAGAACGCCCCCCAAGGTGGTTGCCAGTTTGGTTTTGGCAAGGCCTGGTGCTCCCACCAGCAAAGCGTGGCCGCCCGCCAGAATTGCGGTCAGGGCCAGTTCCACCACTTCATTTTGTCCGAAAATCACCTTGCCAATTTCAATGCGCACTTTTTCAAGGCGCTCGCCGGTG
>JANMHO010000383.1:0-4971 GCA_031375195.1 Rhodobiaceae bacterium | reverse complement strand
GCTTGGCCAATTCAAGCCAGCACTCAAGGCCAGCCAGCGTGAAAAATATTATCGCGGCGTGGTTACGTTCATGGCGCGCTATTTCGCCGAACAATCGCGGGAATATGAAATCGCCAAATACGAGATTGGCGAAGCCAAGGTCGATGACAACAAGGATGCCATTGTTGAAAGCAGGGTGTATCTGCTCAAGGGCCAAGTCTATAATGTGAAGTGGCAGCTTCGGTGGATCGGGGGACGCTATAAGGTTGCCGATGTGAGGGTTATGGGCTTTTCGTTGACTTATCTGCAGCGCGGGCTGTTCACATCCTACCTGTCCAAACGCAAGGGTGACATAAGCCAATTGGTTGCAGCACTTACACGTTGACAGATTTCAGGCTGAATTTCAGGCGCATCGCAGCACTTGCCGTCATCGCGGTTTTATTGCTGGCCTGTTCGGGCAGGGACTATTTTGAAACTGCGGGTCTTAGAACTCCGGTCAATGCGTGCCTGATTGATCCAGGGACTTTGGGGCAGGCGGAGGCTATACCTGACATCGTTGAAGGCAATGGCTGTGAAGTCCGCGATGCGTATAAAGTCCAGTCGCTGGCCGGTGTGCAATTCGGCCAGACTGCCATAATGAATTGCGGAATGGCCTCGCCAGTCAATGACTGGCTGGGTGGAACCGTGCAGGCTTCTGCCGCACAGGCGTTTGGCGAAAGAGTAGTCAGTGTTGATATTGCCGCATCATATGCGTGTAGACCGCGCAATAATTCACGTGGCGCCAAGATGAGCGAACATGGCTATGGCAACGCCATTGATATTTCGGCGTTCACGCTGGCAGGCGGGCGCAAGGTTTCAGTTTTGGAGGACTGGAATGGCCGCGCTGATGCCCGGAAATTCCTGCGGAGGGTTCGCGGCGAAGCTTGCGGCAAATTTGCGACGGTGCTTGGCCCGGGGTCTGACCCGCATCACCGCAATCACATTCACCTTGATTTGCAGAATCGGCGAAGCGGCAATGCGTTCTGCCACTGAAGCTGTTGCAATTTTGCTGTTGGGGGGGCATATCACGTTTTATGGAACAGGAACTTATTAAACCGGATGCAGCGCCCAAGGGTTCGTCGCAGGCCTTTAGCCCGCTCGGCTGTTTTATTGCGGCGTCGGGCGTAACCCTCTTGGCGTTTTGCCTGTGGGGAGCAGCTGCGGCAACAACTGTTTGGGCTTTTTCAAAGCTGCTGGGCCTGCCGGACATGCTGGCCGACGGACTTATGATTTTAAGCGTGGTGCCCGCCATCATTGCAACGGTCTGGACTGCGGGCCGGGCGTGGCATGTGGAGCGCCGTCTGGCGCAGCATCAGGACATTGATGTTCCCGTATTTGATTTGTGGCACTACTTCAAGAAAGACTCTTAGCGGCTTTGGCATTGCGGACTCATCCGCTAAACTCGGGTGAACATGTCTATTTGGACCCGCATCACTGAGGCGCTCGCCCTCGTTGGAGACTCAATTGGCAGCTTTCTGGCAAAGTTGGCGCAATCACCGGTCACAGCTCCGGAGAAATCAATTGGCTTTACGATTGGCATGATTGCACTGGGTGCAAAGATGGCCAAGGCCGATGGCGTTGTAACGCTTGATGAAGTGGCCGCTTTCAAGCGCGTGTTTCGTGTTCCCCAATCGGAACTGGCGGCGGTTGCCAGAGTGTTCAATCTGGCAAAGCAGGATGTTGCCGGCTACGATTCCTATGCGCGGCAGATCGCCAAGCTGTTTCAGGCCAAGGCCCTGATTCTTGAGAATGTCATGGACGGGCTTTTTCATATCGCCAAGGCCGATAATGTGATTCATCCGGCTGAACTGGTTTATCTCGAAAATGTGGCGTTGCAGTTCGGATTCGGGCTGGATGATTTTGCCCGGATCAAGGCACGGCATGTGAGCGGCGGCATTGACGACCCCTATCTCATCCTTGGTGTTGAGAGATCGGCCGAGCTCGCCGCCATCAAAGTCCATTATCGCAAGCTGGTGCGCGACAATCATCCGGACAGGCAGATCGCAGCCGGTGTGCCAAAGGAGATGGTTCTTCTGGCCACGAGCAGATTGGCGCGGATCAATGCCGCCTATGAGAAAATCCTGAAAGAACGACAGCCATGATTCGATCTGGGCTGGCCTCCCGGTTTATGCTTTCGCCGAATGTTGGGCCGCGCCGCGATGATCAGCGGCCAGATATGCTTATTCTGCACTATACTGGCATGGGCGATGCCGAGCGGGCCTGCGAATGGCTGTGCGATCCCAAGTCGGGAGTTTCGTGCCACTATCTGATTGATGAGCGGGGGGCGATTACCCAGATGGTGGATGAGGGGTTGCGTGCCTGGCATGCCGGGACTTCCTCATGGAAGGGTGACGAAGATATCAATTCATGCGCGGTTGGCGTTGAAATTCAAAACCCTGGCCACACCGCCGGTTATCCGGATTTCCCCCGGGCGCAGATGATGGCGGTCGCCGCTTTGTGCCGGGAGGTTGTCACCCGTCATGGCATTCATGGCTCCCGGGTTTTGGCGCATTCAGATGTGGCGCCCCTGCGCAAAATTGACCCGGGGGAAAAATTTGATTGGGCGCTGTTGCATGCCCAAGGCATTGGTCATTGGGTTCAACCAGAACCGATCACCGGCGGTCCGTTTCTCCAATTGGGGGACACCGGCCAATCTGTTGAAGCCCTGCAGGTTTTGTTTAGGAAATACGGGTATAGCGTTGAAATCAATGGTACTTATGATGCACTTACACAGGCGATTGTCAGGGCTTTTCAAAGGCACTTTCGACCGGCCCTGGTTGACGGCGTCGCGGACACGTCAACAGTTGCCACTTTGCATCGCCTGCTAACTGCCTAGGGCTTCCAGGGCGTTTCGGGGCTTGTTATCGGGGAGGCGGCGTTCGTCGAGATTCGGCAGAAATCATGGATGGGCGATTTTTATGCCGCACAGGTAATCAAAAATGGCTAGTTTTGACAGCCTGCTACAGTGTTAAGAGTTTGAATTTTAATCATTATTGTTAATTTTCTTGGCCCCATCAAATGCTTTACAAATCGTAAATCATTTGATAGTCTTTGATTCAATTGTCAGGCGTAGGGTAAGTGCGCCACGGGCCGTGGTTCGAGTGAGGCAAATAACTCGGAAATGTCCCCTGATAATTGCAAGTGATGCGGCTCGACGGCGCTGGTCTGGCGGTGAGATAAGGTATTCACCAGAAGGCTTGAAGAAAAGATTTGAACTGACGGGCAACAGACTGGGCAAAGGGCTTCGATCATGGGCTATATTTCATTCATTGGTGGGGCAAACCAAGCGTTGGCCTATGATGTGAGCGATCGCACCGCAATCGATACACTGGAAGCAGGCGGTAAATCTGCTCAGAAAGCAAGAAGCAGGCTTTCGGAATTGCTGGAGAGTTCCCGTGCAAGCCTGAATCGCGGCGACAACTTGACGATGATCGCCATTGCGATTGGCTTCTATCAGCTGGTTGAATCTTACAAGCGGTATTTGGAATTGGTTCCCGCTTCAGTCGAACCTGATATTGCAGGCAATACGGAAGCTGACTATGTGATTGGCGCCGCTGATGATGACATCGGCCCCGCAGCGGCTACGCCGGACGAATCGGACGGAGTGGAAAATCCGGAGATTCCCGTCATGGACGCCGGGGAGCCCACCGGTTCAATTGCGATCAAATCAACAGAGGCTGTTGAGCTGCACGCAAGCGGGTCCGGGGTCGCCAAATTTGACAGTGCCGCGATCCTCGGCGTGGCTCCCACAAGTGTTGAATTCATATTCGATGCCGGCAGCACAACGCGAATGTTGTTGGGTGGCACTGGCGACGATGTGTTGATCGGCGATGCTGGCGACAATATTCTGATTGGCGGCGCCGGCAATGACATTTTGATCGGTGGCGCCGGCAATGACATTTTGATCGGCGGCGCTGGTGACGATTTTATTGATGGTGGCGCTGGGCAGGATACAGCGGTTTTCGACGTAAACACCTTGTCCACTGAATTTAGCCACAGGGCTTCAGGCGAGATTGCAGTCGCCTATGTTGCACCAGACTCGCAGGTTCAAGAGACGGACATTATTGTGAATATTGAAACCGTCGTGTTTTGCGACGGTGTGCGCAATATCGATGGAACAGTAGGCACGAATGCTGACGATACAGTTGTCGGCACCGATGAATCAGATCTGGTTCTCGGTTTCGATGGCGATGATGAGCTATATGGTGATGACGGCGATGATATTCTGATTGCCGGTGATGGCGATGACACTTTGTCGGGCGGTCAGGGCAAGGATATCCTGGTCGGTGGCGATGGCGCCGATGTTTTCCGTTTCGAATTGGACGAAGACGACGGAGATCTTGAGGTTGTCAGGGATATAATTTACGATTTCGTGCAAGGCGAAGACAAGATTGACCTGAGCGGCATTATCGCAGCCTTCCCCGAAACATTCAGCAACAACGAGGGTTTTGAAGATGCCCTGATGATGAGCGAAAGTGCTCAGCTCATGTTCGACTTCACCGATGACGATCAGATCACGTTCTACTGGATTGATGACACAGATGACATTTACGACAAGACGATTGTCAATGGTCACGGCAAGGGCAAGGACAACAATGACCATGAATTCCAGTTCGAACTAAAGGGGCATCACTACCTGGTGTATGATGACTTCATTGTTTGACCCTTGATCAAATTTGATTGAATCTGCTTGGATTGGCTCCCCCGTCTGTGAAAGGGGGGGGGGTTTTCAATTGGGGGTTGCGCTGCTGGGCCGCGACATTCTCAAAGTTGGCACTGACAACGAAGTGAAAGCGCCGGCTGGCCCGAAGACGAGGGCAGGAAGGGGCAATTGAAGGAGGGATTTCTGGCGGACATCGTGATTTTGTCGGCTGATCTTGAACATGCCGCAGTTGAGAAATTACACGAGGTTCGCCCGGTAACGACAATCTGTGATGGGGTTATTACCTATCA
>JANMHO010000377.1:0-2219 GCA_031375195.1 Rhodobiaceae bacterium | reverse complement strand
GAGCGGGCCGCGGCCTATCTTGGCGTCAAGGGCGGCTTCAACGGATTCCTGAAATGGATTTTGGCGCTGCGCAAGGAAATTGGCATTCCGCATGCGCTCAAGGATATCGGCATTGACACGAAGCGGCTGGATGAAGTGGCGGCGATGGCCATCAAGGATCCATCGGCGGGCGGCAATCCCATCCAGTACACGGAAAAGCAATACAAGGCGCTGGCGAAGAAATGCGTTGTCGGCGATCTTTAGTCGCCGGGTTTTTCTTCCACGAAGACTTCGATCTCGACTTCACCGGCATTGAGGAACTCGAGAATGATGGTGAAGCGCTCGCCCGCCTTGAGTGGTTGTTTCAATCCGATTAACCTCAGGTGTTTGGCCGTCGGGCGCATGGGCACCGGTTTCTTCGGCTCCAATGGGAGGGAGGAAAGCGGCGGATCGTCATAGCGATTGTTCTGGCGCAGTTCGATCATGCTGCAAATATTGGAGCGTGCCGCCACAAGTTCATCGTGCCTGGTTCCCTGATTGGCGAGCGGGAAAAAGACTTGACCGTCAATCTGCTGGCTGGGCAAAGCCCAGGCGTGGCCAATGCCGATATCGCCGTGCCGCAAGGAATGCGCCTGCACGGTTTCTGGCAGCAGAGACAAGAGAGTGATGAAGCAGCGGCGATTCATTTTGGTTGTCATAAATCCTTGAGACCGTTGCGAAAAATTCATATGTACAGCCTCAATTCTGTCGACATTCTGGTGTCTGATACCAGCTATCTGATCATACATGATTTTAATCAGTCAGGGCTGGGTCGGCATATTCCCAAAAACCTTTTTAGGAGGTCGTAATGTGCGATTATTCTCTTGAAGTCTATGGTTCGCGCCCGGCGCGTGAGGGCGAACACTATGTAACCACCCGTTTCCCGAGTGGATCAATAGGGCTGGCGTCACAGGCGAATACCTCAATAGCTGTTTGCCTGAACTGTGACACGGCGCTGGAGATCGACGGTATTCCTGAATCCCTATGCCGTGAACATGGCATTCAGCCTCGTGAGGACGCTGTCTTCATCCGGCTGGATCACGGGACTTACCGTGACGGCGTTCGTTTTCGCAATGGGGCCGAAGTTTCGCTGCAGGCATTTCAGCCAGGCGTTGGCTTTGCTGTGAAGCAATTGCTCGAGAACGCCATGAAACTGAAAATAGATCAGCCGATGGAAGAGCTGATTGGCCTGAGTTGAGTATCGGGTTCATATAGCCCATCTTCTGGACGCATGCCCAAGATGGCCATGGACGGTTGTTGCCTAGCACGGTATAAATTTCGTTGCAGGAGTTAGCCTGAAACGAGGCGTGTGATGGCGAAAGTGGTATTCACCACCAATTTGCGCAGGCATGTGGAGTGCCCCATCGTTGAGGCCGAGGGCCAGACGGTGCGGGAGGTGTTGCGCGTTGTTTTTGCCAAAAACGACCGTTTGCGCAACTATGTGCTGGATGATCAGGCGGCACTTCGCAAGCATATGACCATATTGGTGGATGGCAGCAGGTTGCGCGATCTTGTGGGGCTCAGCGACCCGGTCAAGCCCACCAGCAACATCTACGTTCTGCAGGCGTTATCAGGAGGGTGAGCGATGGGCCAAGAAATTCTGGTTTCAACGCGCAAGGGGTTGTTTACTTTGGCGAAGACCAGGAAAAAGTGGGCGGTGTCCAAGGGGGATTTTATTGGCGACAATGTCACGCTCACCCTGCATGACAGGCGGGATGATACGACTTATGCCGCCCTGAACCACGGCCACTTCGGAGTGAAGCTGCACCGGAAAACGAATGGCGGCGCGTGGGAAGAACTGGCAGCACCTGCCTATCCCGCCAAGCCCGAGGGCCTTGTTGATTTGGATGGCTGGGGCAAGCCCGTG
This sequence comes from Rhodobiaceae bacterium, assembly GCA_031375195.1. GTDB lineage: Bacteria > Pseudomonadota > Alphaproteobacteria > Rhizobiales > Aestuariivirgaceae > Aestuariivirga. The sequence continues at coordinate 334 of JANMHO010000377.1, read as the reverse complement.
AACTGGACGACCCAGATGATCTGGGCGCTGGAGCCCGGAAGCGACGGCGAGCTTTGGTGCGGCACGATGCCGGGCGGATTGTTTCGCTCAAGGGATCGTGGTGGAAGCTGGGACATGATCCGCAGCTTGTGGGATATGCCCGAACGCAACAAGTGGCTGGGCGGCGGGGCGGACATTCCCGGCATCCACTCCATCTGCGTTGACCCCCGGTCACCCAAAACTATCCGTGTTGCGGTGTCGTGCGGCGGTGTGTGGACGACCCATGATGGCGGCGAGACCTGGGCCTGCAAGGCGCAGGGCATGCGCTTTGACCACACGCCCGCTGATGTGGCGG
>JANMHO010000347.1:0-3841 GCA_031375195.1 Rhodobiaceae bacterium | reverse complement strand
ACTTCCTCGGTGCTGAATTTCGGGTTGGGGCGGAAGGTGGAGGCCGCGACCTGCACGGCCTTCTGCTCGCGCGGCGTATAGGCGCGGAGCGCATGCTGCACGCGGTTGCCCATCTGCGCCAAAACGCTTTCCGGAATATCGAGCGGGTTTTGCGTCACAAAGTAGATGCCCACACCCTTGGAGCGGATGAGCTTCACGGTCTGCTCGATCTTTTGCAACAGGCCCGGCGGCGCATCGGCAAAGAGAAGGTGGGCCTCATCGAAGAAGAACACGAGTTTCGGCTTTTCCGGGTCGCCCACTTCCGGGAAAGTCTCGAACATTTCCGACAGCAACCAGAGCAGGAAGGTTGCATAGAGCTGGGGGGAATTGATCAGCTTGTCGGCGGCCAGCACATTCATGTAGCCCTTGCCGTCGCGGGTGGTGCGCATGAGGTCCTTGATGTCAAGCGCCGGTTCGCCAAAGAACCTGTCGCCGCCCTGCTCTTCAATCACCACCAGGCGGCGCTGGATGGCGCCGATGGTTTGATCATTGATATTGCCGTAATCGGTGGTGATTTCCTTGCCGCGGTCAGCCAAATCCTTGAGCAACGCCCGCAAATCCTTCAGATCAAGAAGGGCCAGGCCCTCCTCATCGGCGATCTTGAAGGCGATGTTGATGGCGCCTTCCTGGGCATCCGTCAGGCCCATAAGGCGCGACAGCAACAGGGGGCCCATCTCGGTGATGGTGGTGCGGATGGGATGGCCCTGTTCGCCGAACAGGTCCCAGAAGATTGTGGGGATGGCCTCGAAACCATAGTCATCAAAACCGATCTTCTTGGCGCGCTCAAGCAGGAAGTCCTTGGGCTCGCCCACCTGCGAAATGCCGGAAAGATCGCCTTTCACGTCGGCGGCGAACACAGGCACACCCGCATTGCAAAAGCCTTCCGCCATGATTTGCAGGGTGACAGTTTTGCCGGTTCCGGTGGCTCCGGTGACAAGCCCATGGCGATTGGCCAGGGCCAGCAGCAGTTCCTCGCGCTTTTCGCTTTGGCCCAGGAATATTGACGTGTCGCTCATGCTGTTTCTCAACTCTGATTTGATTGCTTCGCTGACAGGCTTATTACTCAATACAACGGCCAATTGACAGCGCAGAATTGCAGGGTAGCATCGGATCATGAATGATTTTCCGATTTCGGGCATGGCGCCGCTCTATCCGCAAATTCATGGCGCAAGGGCTGACAGGAGCATCCCCGGGCCATGGCGCATTTTGCAGCGCGTCGACTACCCCGATGGCGAGCGGGCCAATGCGCAGGCTTTGGAAGATCTGGAGAATGGCGCCGACGGGCTTGCCCTTGTTTCGGGTCATGACAAGACTGTTTCGCGGATTTTAGCGGGTGTTGCGCTGCATGCCATTCATGTCAGGCTTGAAGGCGGGACTGAGCTGGCACGGGAGTTTGCGGCCTACGTTGAAAAGCAACCGGTTGAACCAGCACTGCTGTCCGTGACCTTCGGATTGAATCAAGTTGGCATTATCGGCGAATTGCGGAAGCAAGGTTTCAAGGGGCCGTTTGTGGAAGCAGATGGCCGGGTGTTTCATGATCAGGGCGCCACCGAGGCACAGGAGCTGGGCAGCGTGCTGGCCCGGCTGGTGAGGGAGCATTACGGGCTGCCAGTAAGCGCTACGCTTGCGGCCAACCAGGACATGTTTTTGACCATGGCGAAGTTTCGCAGCCTGCGCCTGCTGTGGGCGCGGGTGCGGCCGGGTTCCGCGCTGCACATCCATGGTGAAACGTCGCGCCGCATGATGGCAAAGCTTGATCCCCATTCCAATATATTGCGGAGCACCGCCGCGGTGTTTGGCGCCGGGCTTGGCGGGGTTGATACTTTTACCGTGCTGCCATTCCCGATTACCCAGGGTTTGCCCAATTCATTTGCGCGGCGGATGGCGCGGAACACCCAGCTCATCCTGCGCGAGGAATCCCACCTCGGCTTTGTGTCAGATCCGGCTTCGGGCGCCGGCTATGTGGAGGCGCTGACGCAGGACCTATGCGAGCGGGCGTGGGAGATATTTCAGGCGATTGTAAAGACGGGAAAGTTGCCGGAGCTCGATTCTGGAAATGACAGCAGTGATCCGATTATTGGAACGAAGGCGCATCGGCTTCAGAAGGAATTTGAAGCGGCGATTGAAACTCACGTTCTGTCATCCCGGCGAAAGCCGGGACCCAGAAACGAAACTCCGGAGCGCGATAGTCTGAGCCCCGGCTTTCGCCGGGATGACAGAATTAAAGAGGCGGAATGGGTGAGCGCTGAGGGAATTGCGGTCAAAGCCCGTTACACTGCCGAGGACACACCAAACTTTATTGAAACACAACCTGGATCGCCACCCTATCTGCGCGGCCCCTACGCCTCGATGTACGCGACGCAGCCGTGGACCATCCGGCAATATGCGGGGTTTTCCACCGCCGAAGATTCCAATGCCTTTTATCGGCGAAATCTTGCGGCGGGACAAAAGGGGCTTTCGGTGGCCTTCGATCTGGCCACGCACCGGGGCTATGATTCCGATCATCCGCGCGTGGCCGGCGATGTGGGGATGGCGGGGGTGGCGATTGATTCAATCCTCGACATGCGCACCTTGTTTGATGGCATTCCGCTGGACAAGATGAGTGTTTCAATGACGATGAATGGCGCGGTGCTGCCCATCCTCGCGCTGTTCATCGTGGCGGGCGAGGAGCAAGGGGTTCCACCGGAAAAACTCAGCGGCACCATCCAGAATGACATTCTGAAAGAGTTCATGGTGCGCAACACCTATATCTATCCGCCGGAACATTCCATGCGGATTGTTTCGGATATTTTCAAATACACGTCCGCGCACATGCCGAAGTTCAATTCGATTTCGATTTCCGGCTATCACATGCAGGAAGCGGGCGCGACGGCTGATCTGGAATTGGCCTACACGCTGGCGGATGGATATGAATATGCGAAGGCAGGTATCGCTGCGGGGCTGGACATAGATCAATTTGCGCCCCGGCTGTCGTTCTTCTGGGCCATCGGCATGAACTTCTTCATGGAAGTGGCGAAGATGCGGGCGGCCCGGGTGATCTGGGCAACCCTGATGCAGCGGTTTTCGCCGAAAGACGAACGCTCGCTGATCTTGCGCACGCATTGCCAGACGTCCGGCTGGAGCCTTGCGGCACAGGATGTTTTCAACAATGTGACCCGCACCTGCATTGAGGCGATGGCGGCGACCCAGGGCGGGACGCAATCATTGCACACAAATTCGCTTGATGAGGCGCTGGCGCTGCCCACGGATTTTTCCGCCAGGATCGCCCGCAACACGCAACTGTTTTTGCAGCAGGAGGCAGGTGCCTGCCGGGTGATTGATCCATGGGGCGGCAGCTATTTCATGGAAAAGCTCACCGTTGACTTGAGCGCCAGGGCATGGGTGCATATTGCGGAAATTGAAAAGCTCGGCGGCATGGCCAAAGCCATCGAAGCGGGCATTCCCAAGATGCGGATAGAAGAGGCGGCGGCGCGAACCCAGGCCCGCATTGACGCGGGCGAACAGATTGTTGTGGGCGTGAACAAGTATCAGGCCAATGAGGAAATTGAAATTGATATCCTGCGGGTTGACAACTCGGCCGTGCGGGCAAGCCAGATTGAAAAGCTGAACCGGCTCAGAGCCGAGCGGGATTTCGCAGTTACGCAGCAGATGCTGGACCGCCTGTCGCATGTTGCGAAAACCGGTGAGGGAAACTTGCTGGCCGCCGCCATTGACGCGGCCCGCGCCAAAGCGACCGTTGGTGAAATCTCGCTGGCGCTGGAGAATTTTTGGGGCCGCCATGTGGCGCAAACGCGGGTGGCGA
>JANMHO010000331.1:0-4306 GCA_031375195.1 Rhodobiaceae bacterium | reverse complement strand
ACCCTGCGTTGATCCACAAATGCGCGACAATGCTGGCGGCATAACCCAGCGCCACCGCCCAGCTCCACCGCAAATGGCTCATGAAAGTGTAGCGCCCCTGCGCCTGTCCCATGAGGGCGACACCGGCGGCAGAACCGACAGATAACAGGCTTCCGCCCACGCCAGCGGTCAATGTCACCAGCAGCCATTGCCCATGACTCATGGCCGGGTCCATGGTGAGCACGGCGAACATCAGTGGAATGTTGTCAACAATGGCCGATAGCACGCCGATTGCGATATTGGCCGTTGTTGGCCCCAGGTCGGCGTAAAGATACTGGCTGGCCATGGCGAGGTAGCCCAAAACGCCGAGCCCGCCGACCGCAAATATGATGCCGAAGAAAAACAGCAGCGTGTCCCATTCCACCCGCGCGATCTGGGTGAAGGAGTTTAACACCATGTCATCATCCTTCACCCGCGCACCTTTTTGCTGAAGGAAAAATGACCAAACTTGCAAATATCCCAAACCCAGCATCATGCCGAGCGCCGGCGGCAAGTGCAGGAAATTGCGGAAGGCCACAGCAGTGGCAATCGTCGATGCAAAAAGAACAATGACACCTATAGAACCCGGCTTGGCGCGAACCACATCTTTGCTTGGGTCGGGGGTAGACTTCGGGATGGCAAAATGCATGACGAGGGCGGGCACCAGCCAGTTCACGGCGGACGGAATGAACAGGGCGAAGAACTCAAAGAACTGCAGCTTGCCCTTCTGCCAAACCATCAGGGTCGTGATGTCGCCAAACGGACTGAATGCGCCCCCGGCATTGGCGGCTACAACTGTGCTGATGCAAGCCAGCGCCATGAACCTGGGCGACTTGTTGCCTATTGCAAGAATGACAGCGCCAATGATCAGAGCGGTCGTCAGATTGTCTAAAACACCGGACAGGAAAAATGAAACTATTCCCGTTAGCCAGAATAACGACCGGTAAGACAGGTTCATCGACGTGAGCTTCACGCGCAGCACATCGAATATGCGGCGCTCTTCGAGTGTGTTGACATAAGTGATGGCGACAAGCAGAAACAGGAACAACTCGCCATATTCAAAGATCACATGCTGGGCCGCAGCTTCAGCCCTTTCGCCCATGCCTGCAGAAGAATAAGCCAAGCCGATGAGCGCCCAGATCAGGCCAGCGGCAATGAGAACCGGTTTTGACTTCCGGAACCTCGTGGTTTCCTCGAAAATCACCAGGATGTAGGCAAACACGAAAATTGCCAGGCTGAGAGCGCCAAACCAGCTTCTCGTAAGGTCAAGCATTCAGCATGCCTTCCTGCAGTTCCAGCCAATGATTTTCCTCGCGCTCCAGCTCCGCCTCGAACCTGCTCTTCAAGCGCGCGAAATCGGCGGCCTTTTTGGGTTCCTGCGAATAGATCGTGTGGTCTGCAAGCGCCTGCTCAAGAACAATGATCTTGTCTTTGATCTTCAGCATCTTGAGGTCGAGTTCCTGAAGCTGTTTCTTAAGCGCGGGCGTCATCAGCCTGTGCCTGGGCTTGGCGGGCGGTGTGAAACCGCCAGTGGCGGCAGCCACGCGCTCGGGCTTTTTGGGCGCTGTCCGGCCCAGCACCAGATCAGTATATTCATCCATGTCGCCGTCAAATGGCTTAACGGTTCCGTCATTCACCAGCCACAGCGTGTCCGCGCAGGTTTCAATGATATGGCGGTCATGGCTGATGAGGACGACCGCCCCCTCATAATCATTGATCGCCACGATGAGGGCTTCCCGGCTGTCCACATCGAGATGGTTGGTGGGTTCGTCGAGAATGAGAATATGGGGCCCATGAAAAGTGGCCAGCATGAACAGCAGCCGGGCCTTTTCGCCCCCCGACAGGACAGAGCATTTTGAATCGGCCAGCGCCGCGCCAAATCCGGCAGCGCCCAGCTTGGCCCGGCGCTGCGAAACCGTGGCATCTGGCATCAGCCGCGAGATATACTCAAACGGCGTCTGATCCTCCGAAAGCTCATCCAACTGGTGCTGGGCGAAATAGCCCATGGTGATGCGCGGCGGATGGCGCATCTCGCCATCGCAAACCTTGAGTTTGCCGCACAGCAGTTTGGCGAAGGTGGATTTGCCATTTCCATTGGAGCCCAGAAGCGCGATGCGGTCATCCGGGTCCATGCGGAGCGTGATATTCTTGAGAACGGGCTTTCCGCCATAGCCAACGGCAGCCTTGTCCCAGCGCACCAGTGGCGGCGCCAGGGCGCGCCCGGGATTTGGAAACAGAAATGGGGCCACGCGGTTTTCAACAATGCCGGCGATGGGCTCAAGCTTGGCCAGCGCCTTCATGCGGCTCTGCGCCTGCCTGGCCTTCGATGCCTTCGCCTTGAAGCGGTCCACGAAAGCCTGCATGTGGTCGCGTTGCTCTTCCTGCTTCTTCTTGAGCTTCAGGGTGAGGGCCTGCTTCTCGCGGCGCTGGCGCTCGAAATTGTCGTAGTTGCCCACATAGATGGCGAGCTTGGTTTGGTCCAGGTGCAGAATGGAATCCACCGCCTCATTCAAAAGGTCGCGGTCATGGCTCACCAGCAAGATCGTGTGCGGATAATCGCGGATATAGCTCTTGAGCCAGATTGTTCCTTCCAGATCGAGATAGTTGGTGGGCTCATCGAGCAGAAGGACATCGGGCGCCCCAAACAAGGCGGCCGCAAGCGCCACGCGCATGCGCCACCCGCCGGACAAGGCCGAGCAGGGACCATTCTGCTGGTCTTCGGTGAAGCCCAGGCCCGCCAGAATAACGGCCGCCCGCGCGTGGGCCGAATGGGCGTCAATGTCGGCCAGCCGGATTTGAATTTCCGCAATGCGGTGCGGGTCCTTTGCCGTCTCGGCTTCCGTCAAAAGCGCATCCCGCTCCTTGTCGCCGGCCATGACCGTATCGAGCAGGCTTTCAGGCCCCCCTGGCGCTTCCTGCGCCACCGTGCCGATGCGGGCGTTTTTGGGAACGCTGGCGGAACCGGATTCGGCGATGAGGTCGCCCAGGATGAGCTTCAAAAGCGTTGATTTGCCCGTGCCATTGCGGCCCACGAGGCCAACCTTGTGGCCATCCGGCAGGCTTGCCGTGGCCCCGTCCAGCAGAAGCCTGCCGCCGATTCGAAAGGTGAGATTATTGATTTGCAGCATGGGCGGCGTTCTAGCGGCATAAGGCGAAGGGGAGCAACCCCATTATGCCATTGACTTCCGCAATGTTGCGCCGCACAAATCCGGCCTATGAACAAACCCGAGATCGCCATAGCCGACAATGCGGCCTATATTGACGAAATCACCGTCATGTTGCGCGATCTGCTGCGCCAGGTTATCCGCCAGCGCGAACCCGCCGTGCTCACCGTCATTGATGAGCCCGATGAAGCTTCCGGCATTCCCCCGCACCTGATTGAGCATGCCCTGCAGGCCATCGGCATATGGCTGCAACTCTTGAATATCGCGGAAGAAAACGCCGCCATCCGCCATCGCCGCCAATCTGAAAAATTGGGTGGCCCGGATGTGGTGACGGGCTCGCTCTCCCATGCCTTTTCGCAGGTCGCCGCCTTTGGCGTGGCGCCGGAAACCGTGCAGAAGGCGCTGGATACACTTGACGTGCAGCCCACCATCACCGCGCACCCGACTGAGGCCAAGCGGGTCACCGTTCTCGAAATTCACCGCCGCATCTATTTGAAGCTTTACGAGCTTGAAAGCCCGCGCTGGACGCCGCGCGAGCGCGCCAGCCTGCTCAATCTGCTGCGCAATGAAGTTGATTTGCTGTGGATGACGGGTGAAATCCGCATTGAAAAGCCCACAGTTGAATCGGAAATTTCCTGGGGCCTGCATTTCTTCCGCGAGGCGCTGTTTGATCGCACCGCATCGCTCTGCGACCTGATGGAATTTGCGCTGCGCCGGCACTATCCGGAAATTCCGGCCCGCGTGCGCCCGCCGCTTAAATTTTCCTCGTGGATCGGCGGTGACAGGGACGGCAATCCCTTTGTGACGGTTGCCACAACCCGCAATGCCCTTATGGAAAATCGCCGCGCGGCCGTCGAGCGGCTTGCGAAGCGCCTGACCGAGCTGTCGCAACTCATCTCGTTGAGTGACAATGAAGTCAAGATTCCTGAGCAGTTTCTGGCGCGATTGGCCCTTCAACTCGAGGCATCAGGTGAGGCAGAGCAGATCAGGCAGCGCAATCCTGTTGAGCCATTCCGGCAGTTTTTTAGCGCGCTGAACATCCGGTTGACTGGGCGCAATGCAAAACCATTTCAGAATGTTGAAGATTTCATCGCTGAACTTGCCGCTGCCGAAACTGCCTTGGT
>JANMHO010000302.1:0-2521 GCA_031375195.1 Rhodobiaceae bacterium | reverse complement strand
AACAAGTTTGTGGTGGACGACCTCAAGGCCAAGGGGGCGATTTTCGTCGACGAGCTGGATGAAATTCCGGCGGGCGACAGGCCGGTTATTTTTTCGGCCCACGGGGTGCCCAAGGCGGTCCCGGCTGCTGCCAGCCTGCGCAGGCTTTTTCAGATTGACGCGACCTGCCCTTTGGTCACCAAGGTTCACATGGAAGCCCAGCGCCACCATGCGGAAGGCCTGGAAATCATCCTGATTGGCCACAGGCATCACCCGGAAGTGATCGGCACCATGGGGCAGCTGCCGGAGGGTGCCATCACGCTGATTGAAACGGTTGATGACGTTGCGGCGCTCAAAGTCAGGGATGCCGGGAAACTCGCCTATGTCACGCAAACCACGCTTTCGGTTGATGATACGCGCGATATCATTGTGGCATTGCAGCAGCGCTTTCCCGCCATTCGCGGGCCGTTGCGGGAAGATATCTGCTATGCCACCACAAACCGCCAGGAGGCGGTTAAATCCATCGCCGATCGAATTGATCTATTGCTGGTGGTGGGGGCGCCAAATTCCTCGAATTCAAAACGCCTGGTTGAAGTGGGTGAAAAAAATGGCTGTGCCCGCGCCCTGCTGGTTCAGCGGGCCAGCGATTTGAATTGGGCGGAGCTTGCCGGATTGCGCACCATTGGTGTCACGGCTGGCGCGTCCGCGCCGGAAATTCTGGTGAATGAAATTGTGGATGCGTTCCGGTCCACCTATGACGTGACTGTCGAAAACGTCGTGCTGCGGGAAGAGAATGTGTCATTCAAGCTGCCGCGCGAGCTTCGCGATGCCGCCCTATGACGGCAGGCAAGGTTATTGTTCACACGGATGGTGCGTGCTCGGGAAATCCCGGCCCTGGCGGCTGGGGAGCCATTCTGGAATTCAACGGCACGCGGAAAGAACTTTCAGGCGGCGAGGCGCTGACCACCAATAACCGCATGGAGCTGACTGGCGCCATCGTGGCGCTCGAATCCCTGAAGCGGCCCTGCAAAGTGGAGATGCATGTCGACTCGGCCTATGTCAAAGATGGCATCACAAAATGGATCCATGGCTGGAAGCGCAATGGCTGGAAAACGGCGGACAAGAAGCCGGTGAAAAACGTGGATCTCTGGCAAAGGCTGGATGCCGCCCTGGCCACCCACGAAATTTCATGGCGCTGGGTCAAGGGCCACGCCGGCCATTCAGAAAACGAACGCGCCGACGAATTGGCGCGCGAAGGCATGGCGCCGTTCAAGCGCTGAACTAGAGCTGCCCGAGAATGGCATCAGCGCCCGACACATTCACGCCGGGCTTGTCCTCGACATTGAGCTGCCGCACGACGCCATTGTCGACGATCATGGAGAACCGCCTGACGCGTTCACCCATGCCGCTCATGCTTTTATTGAGGCCGATGGCCCTGGCGAAATTCCCATCGCCATCGGACAACATGATTATCTTGCCATTTGTGCCTGCATGCTTGGACCAGGCATCAACCACATGAATATCGTTCACGGTGACACAGACAATGGAGTCGACACCTTTGGCCCTGATTGCATCAATGCTACTCAGGAAGCCCGGCAGGTGGTTCCTGCTGCAAGTGGGTGTAAACGCACCCGGAACACCAAAAAGCACAACCTTGCGGCCAGCGAAGATCACATCAGTCGCAACACTCTGGTGACCGTCGCCGGTCACCATCATGAAGTTAACCTCCGGGAGACTGTCACCAACCGCAATCGTCATGGAAAAACCCTTGAAATGTTAATTGTCCATGACTGCTTAATTGACCGAGATCACTTGTTCAATGCCAGAATTGCCAAGGGCCAGGGTCACTTTCAGGGGTGAATCTCGAAGTATCGAAAGGTCTTTCATGCCCGCAATCGGCAGCCAGGCTTCGCCGGGCGATACGTCAAACAGCGGCTTGCCAAAATAGGCTGGGGTTTCGCTTTCCACGAAAATATCAACTACGGTCCGGTTCAGCGCCAGAACCAGCATGGGGACTTCCTGTTTGGTTTCCAGCCGGGCATTCAAAATTGCCACATCAGCCCGCGGAACACGATTTTTCCACAACTCTATCAACGGACTTGCCTCAGTCGCGTTCAGGTCCAAGCCTATCTCGGAATTTACCGGGATGCATATGTCTTTGCAAACCGCGAAAAACATACTGAGCTTCAAGGAAACCGGTTCATCGGGATTTTTTGATTTAACCACAAGCGGAAACACGACCTGGTCATGATAGCCCACCGTCTCGCCGCTCAGGTCCTTGAAGCGGCCTGGAATGGGATACATCACCTCGACCGATTCCAGGTTGCTTGAACCTGTCCAATCAAACTGCGGTGGAATTCCCGCGTCTCCCGGCACTTTCCAATAGGTTTTCCAGCCGGGTTCCAATTCGATCAAGAGGCCCGCCTCGGCATTGCCGCCTGCGAACAGCGAAATCTCATAGGGCTGCGGCAACTGGCTTCTGGCGGGCGCCGCCAAGACTGATCCCGCACCCAAAGCCAACAACAAATGTCTTCTGTTCATG
>JANMHO010000299.1:0-1625 GCA_031375195.1 Rhodobiaceae bacterium | reverse complement strand
AAAAATAAAATGGCTGGACGGCAGGGCCTTTGTGGGCGAGTCAGGCTCCGGCCACGCGGTGGTGATGGATGGCGCGCCTGAATCCGGCGGCCGCAACATCGGCGTTCGCCCCATGGAAATGCTGCTGCTGGGATTGGGCGGCTGCACGGCTTTTGATGTCGTCATGATCCTGGAAAAGGGCCGCGAAAAAATCACATCCTGCGAGGTGGAACTCGAGGCGGAGCGGGCGGATACGGAACCCAAGGTCTTCACCCGCGTCAAACTCATCTACAAGCTGAAAGGCAAGAACCTCAAACCCGCCGCAGTCGACCGCGCCATCAAGCTCTCCGAAGAAAAATACTGCTCCGCCACCGCCATGTTCGCCAAGACAGCGAAGATTGAACATGAGTGGAGCGTGGAGGAAACGTAAAAATCAGATTCAATTTTCAATGAGCGTCGGGCACAGCTCCGCCGGGGGTGGAAACGGTTATGCCGTTTCCGGTGGTAGTGGAAACGTGGAGTGCGCTTCAGCTTGTGTCAGGCTTCATCGCGTCCCAGGCGAGGCCGTCGCATTCGGTGAGCACTTCATCGACCTCGTGAATGGGCTTCCTGCGGTGGCCGGGAGGACGGCCGGGCCGGAGCGGCGACAGGAACTTGTGGTCTGGCGATGCCGTCCGCCTCTGCTGCCAGCGGGCGAGACGTTTGGCCTGGCGCGGCAGATCGTCGAGCGCCAGCTTGAGGGCTTGGAGCCTGCGGCTGAGGCGTTCGGCACCCACGAGGCCATCGGGCGGCGGAGGAAGATCAGCCACAGGCCGGGGTGCTGGAAACAGGGCCGCCACCCTTGGATCGTGTCCGAAGAAATGACTGCGCGGTACAAGCCGGGTGAATTTCATGACCCGCAGGGGCTTGAAGCGCTTGCGCGGATCGAAGAGCTGGAAAGAGGGATGTGAGTTCCCACCCTTTCCGATGGGCCTTGCCGGCGCCGGACGGGCCGGAGCGAGCTTCACCACAAGGCCGCGCGCCGCGATGACAATGAGGCGGCGGACGGCAGATTCAGCGGGCCGCAGCACCCGCAGCACGGCGCGGTGGAGGGGCTGCTGAATCCGCGCCACCGTATCTGTGCCTGAAATCCCCAGCATGGCGAAAATTGCCGCAACTATCCCCTTGAGCGCTTCGCTGTTGCGTTTGATGGCCAAGTCCCAATCCATCACCCAATCCATGTGGTTTCCTATCCAGTATAAAGAACAAAACAGGAACATTTTAACCAATAGGAATAGATTGTCAAGGGGTATGTGAGTGAGGGTATATATACTCGACAAACCATGAAAGCGTTCATAAAAGTCGATCATGGCATTTGACTTTAAATCAGAGTGGTCGGTCTTAAAGGGTGCGCCATGGACATTTGTCAATCTGCTCGCATTTGGATTAACTGTCGGCTTTGTTTCAGGACTTTGGCTCCGAGCAGAACAAGTTGCTACCGCCGAAGGCATAGTTAAACTCAGGGACGCTGAATTAGAATCGCTTCAAAAACAGATTAATGCCATCCCTGAAAAGGCTGACGAAGGCCAGACTGAGAGTACCCCCACCGAACCAAAGCCGATGACTGTCGATGGAATCGTTCAAAAGGCAAAGGGCCTTGAACGAAG
>JANMHO010000275.1:0-1915 GCA_031375195.1 Rhodobiaceae bacterium | reverse complement strand
TGTGTCATGCTGGTGACTTTGCTCAGCATGTCGGGTCAATTCACAGTGGTGAGCTATCTGGCCCCCACACTGCGCGAGGCCTTTGACGCGACTCCATCCGGGATCGCCGCAATGTTCGCCATTTTTGGCGTGGCTGGTGTTAGCGGAAATTATCTCGCCTCGCGGGCTGTGGGCTGGCTGGGAGTTGACCGTGCGGTTTTGGCCTCGTTGTTTTCCCTTGTCATGGGCATGAGTCTGTTTGGCCTATTCTTTGGCAGTTATGTGATGGCGTGTGTGGCCGGAATGGTCTGGGGACTTGGCTCATTTTCGTCAAACTCGTTGCAACAGAGCAGGCTTGTGGCCGTGGCGCCTGCTCTTGCCGCGGCCACGGTGGCACTCAACACGTCAGCGGTCTATTTGGGGCAATCCATTGGCGCGGCAGCAGGCGGATTTGTGATCGCTGATGGCATGACGGTTGCCATCGCGTGGACTGCTATTGTCTTTCTGGCCTTGGCGCTGGCGATGTCAGTTGCCACGTCAAGGCTGGCGAGGCGCAACGGGATGTGACAACTTCCGGTCGGCAGCGGCGATTTCCTCCACCACGGACGCGAAACTTGGACGCAGGGAAAGTCGCTGGTGCCAAGCCTCAAGATTCGAATGATTTGCCAGTGTTGGCCCGCCCAAGCGAAGCCCGTAATGAAGCACCATGAAGGTTGCGATGTCGGCCAGCGAGAATGCCTTGCAGAAGAATTCCTGTGAGCCAAGCCTGGCAGCGAGGGCATCATAGTTTCCAAGGATCAGCTTTTCGGCTTCCGCCGCTTCGGCTTCTTGTTGCCGACGCCTGGCAAAGTCAGCACCGGGCGGTTCCGTGCGATGCATCAATTTTCTGACAGGCGGCAGCAGGACTTCATCGGCCTCAAGCTCCAGCAACCGGCACCTGGCGCGCTCTGTGGCATCGCGCGGCATGAGTTGGGGAACTGGATAGGCCTCTTCCAGATACTCGATAATAACCGTTGAATCATAAAGCGTGAGTCCACCATCAACCAGCACGGGCACCTGCTCCTTGGGGTTTGCCGCCACTACGGCAGGGTGTTTTGGCGAATAGCCCCGTGTCTGGCTAAAGGGCACCATGACGCGCTCAAATTTCAGCGCTTTTTCCGCCAAGGCGATTTCAACCTTGCGGGCAAAGAGGCTGAGGGGCGCGGAATACAAAAGCATTGAAATATCGGTTTGGTGTTTACGGTTCTTGTGGTGCAGCCTGTTTCACCGGTTTGTAAACATCTGGCTGGAGGGGATACAGCATTTGTGAGCCGTAACTTTTGGGAACGGGCATGTTGGTTCCATAGCGTTCGGGCATCCGCTCCGGCGGCATATGAATTGTCCCAAACAGCGCGTCCAGAAATGAAAGCTGGCCTGCGAAGTTTTTGTCGTAGGCCTCCTTGTGATTTGCATGGTGCCAATGGTGGAAATGGGGCGATGCAAATATGTGAGCCAGTGGTCCAAAATTGATCTTCACATTGGAGTGAATGAGCAGCGCCTGCCAGTGATAGAGCGCGGCATAAGCGGCGATGGCGCCCGGTGAAAATCCCAGGGCGATGATTGGTAAAATCGAGGCTCCCTTGGTCAGTATCTGGTCGAGAGGATGCACGCGGTGGGCGGCAAGCCAGTCCATTTCCTCAATGCTGTGGTGAACCGCATGGAACCTCCAAAGCCAGGGTATCTTGTGAAACATCCGGTGCGCTGCGTAGAAGCCGAGGTCGGAGACCAGCAGCACGGCGGGCAGTTGAATCCAGAAAGACAGTGAACCAACCCAGGCGCGGAATTGAGCTGGCACAAGGAGGGCGCCGAGCACCAGAGCCGCCAGCAATATCAGCTTGAGGCCAGCGCCGATGAATATTCCATTCAGCAGGAAATAAATGGAATCGAGCTGCCAGGA
>JANMHO010000269.1:0-2598 GCA_031375195.1 Rhodobiaceae bacterium | reverse complement strand
GCAGCGCATCTGCAAAAAATACGGCATCCTGATCATTGCCGACGAAGTTATCTGTGGCTTTGGCCGCACCGGAAACTGGTGGGGCTTCCAATCCCTGGGATTTGAGCCGGATATTGTCGCCATGGCCAAGGGGCTGTCTTCGGGCTACCAGCCTATTGGCGCCGTCGCCATTTCTGACGCCCTCACCAAGGACTTCTTTGAGCTCGGTGGTGACTTCAACCACGGCATGACGTATGCGGGCCATCCGGTGGCCGCCGCTGTTGCCCTCAAGAATATCGAAATCATCGAAGATGAGAAGCTGGTGGAGCGGGTGGCCGAGCTGGCTCCCTATTTCGCCAAAGGACTGGCCAGCCTGAATGATCACCCAATTGTGGGCGAAACCCGCTCCATGGGCCTTATTGGCGCCATTGAGCTGTCAAAGAACAAGACAAAACGCACCAGGTTCCACGACTCAGGCCGCGTTGGCACCATCTGCCGCGACCATTGCTTCGCTAACAATCTGGTCATGCGGGCCTGCTGGGACACCATGGTTCTGGCGCCTCCGTTTACGATTACGAAGAAGGAAATCGACGAAATCGTGAGGCTGGCCCGGGTGGCCCTTGATGCGACCTATGCGGACGTAAAAGGAGAAATGTAAACCGCCAATGAACCAGTTGAGGTCACGATCAATATTTAATATGCTTGAAACCAATACTGAAACTAAAGGAGCACACCATGACAACATATCGTCCAAAATTTTCACCTAACCGCCGCAGCCTTCTGAAGGGGGGCGGCGCATTTGCTGTCGGCTTGACATTCCTGCCACGCTTTTCGCTGGCTGAGGAAGAGAAGAAGCTGAACTTCTATAACTGGGATACTTATATCGGCGAGCATTCGCTGGCTGATTTTACTACAGCCTCCGGCATCGAAACCAAGATGGATTTGTTCGCAGACACGGATGAACTTTTTGCCAAGCTCAAGGGCGGCAATCCCGGCTATGACGTCATCGTGCCGAGCAATGACATGCTTGAGCGCATGATCAAGGCCAACATCGTCATGCCGATCGATCACGCCAAAATTCCGAATATGGCAAATATCGACAAGCCATTCCAGGATGCGCCATTTGATCCAGGCCGCAAATACTCAATTCCCTATATGTGGGGCACACTGGGCATTGGCTACCGCAAATCGAAAGTCGAAGGCGGTGCGGTTGACAGCTGGAAAATCCTGTTTGAAAGCGACAAGCACGCAGGCAAGATCTCGCTGCTTGGCGATGCCCAGAACGTGATTGGCTGCGCCCTCAAATATCTCGGCCATTCATTCAATTCAGTTGATCCGGCAGAGCTCAAGAAGGCCGAGGACATGCTCATTGCCCAAAAGAAGAACATCAAGGTTTTCGCTGACGACAATGGCCAGGACTTGCTGGCATCAGGCGAGGTGGAGATCTGTCAGGAATGGAATGGCGACATCATTCAGGTCATGGCCGAAGACCAGGATATTGGTTACGCCGTACCGACCGAGGGCACATTGCTGTGGCAGGATGCCATGGCCATTCCAACCGGCGCGCCGCATCCGGAGAACGCCCACGCGTTCCTGAACTTCATACTTGATGCAGAAGCCGGAAAGCACATTGCAGAAACGATTCAGTATGCCACCGCCAATGGTGCGGCGAAGGCTTTGATGGACAAAGCCTACACTGAAAATCCAGCCATTTTCCCGTCGGCGGAAGTTGTGGCCAAGTGCGAGCCAGCGCTTTACCTCGGCGAGGAAGTGACCAAGGTTCGCGACGAAACCTGGACCCGCATTCAGGCGGCCTGATACCGGGCTGAGCGAAGGAAAAAGCGGGCGGAGGCTGCAAGGCTTCCGCCCCTTTCATTGGAGGTTTTATGATCGACCAGCCGCCACGAGTGCCGCTTTCAGCGATCCGCAAGGCGGTGGCAGCCTCCTACCGGCTTGAGGGGGAATTCACGCCGCTGGATGGCGAGCGCGACCAAAACCATCGCCTGGTCACGCCCGCGGGTTCATTCGTTATCAAAGTCTGCAATCCGGCCGAAGGCCATTCCATTGTCGATTGCCAGCTCAAAGCCCTTGAGCATATTGCAGA
Source organism: Rhodobiaceae bacterium (assembly GCA_031375195.1). Lineage (GTDB taxonomy): Bacteria > Pseudomonadota > Alphaproteobacteria > Rhizobiales > Aestuariivirgaceae > Aestuariivirga. The sequence continues at coordinate 515 of JANMHO010000269.1, read as the reverse complement.
TGTTGATCCGGAACTGCCCGTGCCCCGGGTGCGGCGGACGATCAATGGCACACTCTTCCCTGAACTCAAGCATGGCGGCATGACATATCCACTCGCCGCTCTCAGCTGGCTTGAAGGCCGCATCCTCGGCCTCGAAGAACTCAACGGAGCGCAATATGTGCAGCTCGGTGAGACGATTGGCAGGCTGAACAAGGCGCTTCGCGGCTTCGTTCACCCAGCACCGGCGGATCGCAAGCTTATTTGGCATACGGCGGAAGCGAGCGCGCTCGAGACTCATCTTCACTTGCTTGAAGGCAAGGCAAGAACACTGGCGGAGCTTGCGCTGCGGGAAAATGGCATCATCAAACATGCGCTGATGGCGCTGCCAGCACAGATCATGCATGCCGACGTGCATCCCTACAACACGCTGATCAATGAAGCGGGGAGCATATCGGGCATCATCGATTTTGGTGACATGATCCATGGCGCCCGCGTGATTGAACTGGCCAATGCCATGGCGGACTGCCTCAATCCGG
>JANMHO010000253.1:0-8224 GCA_031375195.1 Rhodobiaceae bacterium | reverse complement strand
GGCAAGGGCGGCCAAGGAACTTCAGGATGGCTGGTATGTGAATCTCGGCATCGGCATTCCGACGCTGGTCAGCAACTACATTCCGGCGGGCGTGGAAGTGACCCTGCAATCGGAAAACGGCATGCTTGGCATGGGCCCCTTTCCCTATGAAGGCGAGGAGGACGCTGACCTCATCAATGCGGGCAAACAGACCATCACGGAACTGCCGCAGACGGCGTTCTTTGACTCGAGTCAATCCTTTGCGATGATCCGGGGCGGCAAGATCAACATGGCGATCCTGGGGGCGATGGAAGTCTCCGAAACCGGCGACCTCGCCAACTGGATGATTCCCGGCAAGTTGATAAAAGGCATGGGCGGAGCCATGGACCTCGTGGCTGGCGTGGGCCGCGTTGTCGTGGTCATGGATCACACGTCAAAGCATGGCGAAAGCAAGGTGCTGAAAGCCTGCACGCTGCCACTCACCGGCAAGGCCGTGGTCAACCGCATCATCACCAATCTCGGTGTCCTCGACGTGGTTCCCGGCGGCTTGAAAATAGTCGAGTGTGCGGAAGGCGTGACCGAAGCTGACCTGCGGGCCGCGACTGAGGCAACGATCTTGAATTAACTCGAAATCGTCATCAGGAACTGCCGCTCGGCGGGCCTATGGGTAAATGCCATCACTGTCGACATCAAACGGTGAGGTGGCCTTTGACATCGTCGCGCTGAAGTGCCGCACGATCGCCTGCCAACACAGTTTTGCCCCGGTTGAGCACGATAAAATCGTCAGCCAGCCGCTTCGCAAATTCCAAGTACTGCTCGACCAAAACAATCGCCATGCCGCCGCGGTCACGCAGCAGGCCGATGACCCGCTCGATATCCTTGATGATCGAGGGTTGTATGCCCTCTGTTGGCTCATCCAGCAAAAGCAGTTTGGGCTGCGTGACCAATGCGCGGGCAATTGCCAATTGTTGCTGATGGCCACCGGACAGATCGCCACCACGCCGGTTAAGCATGCTTTTGAGCACAGGGAAAAGCTGAAATATCTCCGGTGATATGCGCCGCGCCGCGCGCGGCAGGCAAGCAAATCCTGTCCGCAAGTTTTCTTCGACGGTGAGCTGGGAGAAGATCTCGCGCCCCTGCGGAACAAGGGCTATGCCCAGCCGCGCGCGCTCCGATGATTTCAATCCACTCACGTTTTGGCCCTGCAACAGCACGCTCCCGCCCCTGATCGGTTGAAGCCCGGCGATGGCGCGGATGACGCTGGTTTTCCCGACCCCGTTGCGGCCCAATATGCAAGTGACTCTTCCAGCCTCCGCGAAAACGGAGACTTCACTGACAGCCTTGCTGGCGCCGTAATAGACATCAATGGATTGCGCTTGCAGCATTCTCACCTGCCCAAATAGACATCGATAACGCGCTGGTTGTTTTGAACGGCTTCGAGATTGCCCTCAGCAAGCACCGATCCTTCATGCAAGACAGTGACACGGACGTCCAACGCGCGGATAAAATCCATATCATGTTCAACCACGACAACCGTGCGGGTTTTTGCTATATCCCGCAACAGCGCAGCCGTCTTTTCCGTCTCGGCATCCGTCATGCCGGCAACTGGTTCATCAACCAGCAGCAATTCTGGCTGCTGTATCAGCAGCATGCCAATTTCGAGCCATTGCTTCTGCCCATGTGACAGGCTGCCTGCCAGCTTCGCCAGTTCACTCGTCAGATTGATGCGCTCAAGTGTGGCCGCGACCCTGTCTTGGTCGGCCAGCGACAGTTTCCATCGCAGTGAAGCAAACACTGACCTGTCCGCTTTCAGAGCCAGTTCAAGATTGTCCCATACATTGTGGCTTTCGAAAATGGTTGGCTTCTGAAACTTGCGTCCAATGCCAACATTGGCGATCGCGGTTTCATCAATCCTGGTGAGGTCATGATTCTTGAATGTCACGCGCCCTTCATCAGGCCGGGTCTTGCCCGTGATCACATCCATCATCGTGGTTTTGCCCGCGCCATTCGGGCCGATGATAGCACGCATTTCGTTCTGGCCCACGTCAAGGTTCAATTTGTTCAAAGCTTTGAAGCCGTCGAATGAAACGGAAACAGAATCGAGAAAAAGTAAAGTTTGCGCGGTCATTCGGCTGGCGCCGCCTGGGCAGCTGGTTGTGTTGGTTGCGGGCGCAACAGTGACCAACCCGAAAAAAGTCCGGCCAGCCCCTTTGGCATGAACAATGTTACAAGAATAAACAGTCCGCCCAGCACGAACAGCCAGGCATCTGGCAGGGCGCCCGTGAACCAGCTTTTTGCGCCGTTGATCACGATGGCGCCAAGGGCCGCGCCCCACAGCGTGCCGCGCCCGCCAAAGGCAGTCCAGATAACAGTTTCAATGGAGTTCTCAGGTGAAAATTCTGATGGGTTGATGATGCCAACCTGCGGCACATAGAGCGCCCCGGCTATTCCTGCAATGATGGCTGAGACAACAAAAACGAACAATTTGTAGTGTTCAACGCGGTAGCCCAGAAACCGGACGCGTGATTCCGCATCCCGGATACTGACCAGCACCCGGCCGAACTTGGAAGTGACGATACTTCTTGCTGCAATAAAACACAGTCCAAGGGAAAGAGCTGAAAGCACGAACAGCACAGCGCGTGTGCCCGCCGCCTGCAGGGGAAAGCCTAATATGTCCTTGAAGTCAGTCAGGCCATTGTTGCCGCCAAAGCCCATGTCATTGCGGAAGAAGGCCAACAACAAGGCGTAGGTCATTGCTTGCGTGATGATGGAAAGGTAGACGCCGGTCACGCGCGAACGGAAGGCAAGCCAGCCAAACATGAATGCCAGCCCGCCCGGCGCCAACATAACCATCGCTGCGGCAAAGGGAAAATACTCAAATCCTTGCCAGTACCACGGCAATTCTTTCCAGTTCAGGAACACCATGAAATCCGGAAGGCCCGGATTGCCGTATACGCCGCGCGTTCCGATCTGGCGCATCAGATGCATGCCCATCGCATATCCGCCCAAAGCGAAAAACGCGCCGTGACCCAGGCTCAGAATACCGCAGTACCCCCATACGAGATCAACCGCGAGGGCAAGCAGCGCGTAGCACAGATATTTGCCAAGCAAGGTCACAATGTAGTCAGGCACATGCAGTGCGGAACCCGCGTGGGTGAAAAGGTTAAGCGTTGGAATGACAACGGCAAGCGTTGCCAGAGCGAGGAGGAATGCCATGCCGGCGCGCCCCAAAAGAGGCATGGTGGGAGAGGCCATCACGTTTCCACCCATCGCCCTTTGAGTGCAAAGAGCCCGCGTGGCTTTTTCTGAATGAAGAGTATTACTGCGATCAGAATGAAGATTTTGCCCAGTACCGCGCCGGCAAAGGGCTCAAGAAACTTGTTGCCAACGCCAAGTGCTATGGCGCCCGCCAGTGTACCCCACAAATTGCCGACACCGCCAAAAACGACGACAAGGAATGAATCAATAATATAGCTCTGCCCGAGATTAGGACTGACATTGTCAATTTGGGAGAGAGCCACGCCAGCAAGTCCTGCGATGCCGGAGCCGAGGCCAAATGTCAGCGCATCGACCTGGCGGGACCGAATGCCCATCGCGTTTGCCATCGGGCGGTTTTGGGTCGCGGCGCGCATCTGCAGGCCGATGGCCGATCGCCGCATCAACACCATAAGTCCCGCAAATACGAGAAGTGCGAAAACCAGGATGGCAATGCGATTCAGGGTTAGCGAAAGCCCGCCCGCAAGTTCGATTGAGCCGCTCATCCAGGATGGCGTTGAAACTTCTTTGTTGGTGGGGCCGAAAATGCTGCGGGTGGCCTGTTGCAGGATAAGCGAAACACCCCAGGTCGCGAGAAGTGTCTCAAGTGGCCTGCCGTAGAGATAGCGGATCACGCAACGTTCAATGAGAATGCCCGCCAATGCAGCGACGAGAAAGGCGGAAGGGATCGCAACTAAGAGCGAATATTCCGAGACGTCGGGGATATAAGCTTTGAGCAGTTGTTGGACCACAAAGGTTGTGTAGGCGCCCAGCATCACCATCTCGCCATGGGCCATGTTGATGACGCCCATGACACCAAAGGTGATGGCCAGTCCAATAGCGGCCAGAAGCAGCACTGACGCCAGTGAAAGACCGTACCAGATATTCTGGGCAAATGCCCATGTTGAAAGGGAAGCCCCAATCTTTTCTGAGGCCGCCGCCGCCGCGGTTTTCAAGCGGCCATCTGCCGTGGCGGCAAACGCCGCCAGCAGCGCCAAGGTGTCCCGATCCTTGAGTTGCGACAATGTTTCGATAGCCGCAAGTTTGTCTTCCTCAGGCCTGTCGCTCTTCAGCATCGCCGCCGCTGAAGCGCTGTTCATCAAATCCAAAACCGTGGGATCAGTTTCTACCTTTATTGCTTTTTCCAGCCCGGGAAGGGCGGCAGGGTCGCCCGATTTCAGGATTGACAAAGCGGCTTTTTTTCGAGTTTCCACGTCCTTGCTGAAAAGTGTCATGCCTCCAAGGAGTTTTGAAATGCTGCTGCGCAAGGCGTTGTTGACCTTAATTTTTTCGAGTTCTGTCTTGCGCGCCTCGCCCGCACCATGATTTGAATTGGGATCTGTGAGTTTCAGGCCATCGCTGGTTGGGGTGGCGATGAAAACTTTTTGGTCCGACTTGCGGACAAACAAACTACCAGAGGCTAGGGCCTCAAGCACGGCTACGGCGGCTGGATTGCCTGATGCCGCCAAAGATGATACCGCAGCCTCACGCTCTTTGAAGCCGCCGATGGCCAGTTGATTGGTCAGTGCGCTCATATCCTGCGCTGCGCTTGCAATCGAAGACAGGGCCAGCATGATTGCAACGATGACAGGGCGTAGTGAATGCATGGACAGCCACATTTCAGTTTGTAAATGGACGGCCCGGCGGTGGACGAACTCCGCCGGGGCCCCGAATACTAGCCCGCGCCGCCGCACGTGGCTTTGGCGACATTGAAGTTTCCGCACGACAGTGGTTTTCGCCAGTCTGCGATCAGATCCTTTGAGTCCGGCAGGTAGTCAGACCATTCATCGCCGGCCACCAGTCCCGGAGTTTGCCAAACGGTTTCAAATTGGCCGTTTTCCTGAATTTCGCCAATCAGCACCGGTTTGGTGATGTGGTGGTTTGGCATCATCGTCGAATAGGCGCCTGAGAGATTGGGAACAGAGACACCGAGAATTGCGTCAGCCACGGCGTCCGTATCGGTCGTTCCTGCCTTCTTCACGGCTTCAACCCACATGTTAAATCCGATGAAGTGGGCTTCCATCGGATCGTTGGTCACGCGCTTTTCATCCTTGATGAAAGTTTTCCATTCCTTGATGAAGGCGGCGTTTGTTGGATTGTCGACGGACATGAAATAATTCCATGCCGCGAGATGTCCCACAAGCGGTCCCGTATCAAGGCCGGCAAGTTCTTCTTCGCCAACCGAGAATGCAATGACGGGAATATCCGTGGCTGCAACAGTTTGGTTCGCCAGTTCTTTGTAGAAAGGCACATTCGCATCGCCATTGATGGTCGACACCACAGCCGTCTTTTTGCCAGCCGAACCGAATTTCTTGATGTCGGCGACAATGGATTGCCAATCGGAATGGCCGAATGGCGTGTAGTTGATCATAATGTCTTCAGCAGCAACACCTTTGGCCTGCAAATAGGCTTCAAGGATCTTGTTGGTCGTGCGCGGATAGACATAATCTGTCCCGGCAAGAACCCAGCGCGTGATGCCCTGGCTGGCCAGGTAGTCAATAGCTGGAATGGCCTGCTGATTTGGCGCGGCACCCGTGTAAAATACATTCTTTGAACTTTCTTCGCCTTCATACTGAACCGGATAGAACAGCAATCCATTCAACTCTTCAAACACTGGCAAAACGGATTTGCGGGATACAGATGTCCAACAGCCAAAAACCGCCGCGCATTTGTCAGCGGAAATGAGCTGACGCGCTTTTTCGGCAAACAGCGGCCAATCCGATGCCGGGTCAACGACGACCGCCTCAAGTTTTTTGCCAAGCAATCCACCTTTGGCATTCTGTTGTTCAATCAGCATCAGCATCACGTCCTTGAGTGTTGTTTCGCTGATGGCCATCGTGCCCGAAAGGGAGTGCAGCACACCCACTTTTATCGTTTCATCCGCGGCAAAGGCAAATTGTGGAACTACAGCTATGCCCGCCAACGCGCCCAATGCCGCGCCGGACTTCAGAAATCCCCGTCTGTTGATCATGTTATCTCTCCTGTTGATGCGAAATGCGCACCGAGGAGGCAATGCAACCGCCATGCCATTTGGTTAAGAGAGTCTTAATCAATTGAAATCACTGAAAATATGACTCGCAAAGAAAATGTTCGCCGATGCTGTTGGCCCGAAAGTTAATCAACATTGCGGGTTTGTGGCTATTTATTGTGCAATGCACAAGTGCGGACTCAAACGAGAGTATGACCAGAACTATCCAAACTTAATGTCAATTGCATCGGCGGCAGGCCATCGCTCAGTTTCCGTCAATTCACGCGAGGCCGCCCGCATGCAGAATATAGTTCTGAACCACCTGCAGGCCCTTCAATCGCAAGAGGTCGGTGAACACATAGGGCCTGTCGCCCCGGGCTTTCCGCGTATCGCTTTCCATCACGCCGAGATCGGCCATCACATGGGGTGCAAGGTCGGTTTTGTTGATGACGAGCAGATCGGACCGGGTTATGGCCGGACCGCCCTTGCGGGGAATTTTTTCGCCCTGGCAGACAGAGATCACATAGATCGAGATATCGGCGAGATCAGGCGAGAAGGTGGCGGCGAGATTGTCGCCGCCCGATTCAATGAAGATGATATCCAGATCGGGGAAGCGCCTGGTCATTTCGGCCACTGCTGCGAGATTTATGGATGCATCTTCGCGGATTGCCGTGTGGGGGCAGCCGCCGGTTTCAACCCCCATGATGCGTTCCTCGGGCAGGGCCTGCAGCCTGCTGAGAATAAGCGCGTCTTCCTTGGTGTAGATATCATTGGTGATCACCGCCACCGAATATGTGTCGCGCATCGCCTTGCATAGCTTTTCGGTGAGCGTGGTCTTGCCCGATCCTACCGGGCCACCGATCCCCACGCGCAACGGCCCGTTTTTCATGAGCGGAAAATCCTTGAATGCTGCGTTTCATGCTTCATGGCGGCGATATCGGACATGAGCGTGATGGCGCCAAGATCATCCAGCGAAGCGCCTGCGGCACGGTCGGCTGTCGCGGCAATGACTGGAAGCATGTTGCGCATGACGGCAAGCCCTTCGGTCTGGCCGAGCGGGATAAGCCGCACGGCAACCGAGATCAGCGCATTGGAGAAGCCTTGCAGGAATGCCAGCAAGGCATGTTCTCTTGCAATTCCAATGGAAAGGCAAACCTGTGCCGCGGCAACCGGATAGGCCACTTCACCTTCGCCCAATGCCGTTGGAACAAAAACATTTGCGGCGATTGTGAAGGCCGCGCCGAGTTGCGTGGTTTCGAGGTAGCGCTCTTTTGATGAAGCAAGAGCCAGCGCTAATTCATTCACTTCCGCCGTATCTTGCGCCCATGTATTTGAAAAAAGCACCGCATCGTTCCAGCCGGACCCCTGCGTGATGACATCGATTATCCACGCCTCGACATCCTCGGCGGTTTTTACTTGCCCACCATCAATGACCCATTCCAGGCCATGGGAATAGGCGAAGGTTCCGACTGGAAATGCGGGCGACATCCAGTTGAGCAGCAGCAGAAGCTGCGTGGCTTCAATGGTCGTGGGCATGATAGGCCCCGTGCTCTGGCTCAAATGGTTCGTTCACGTTCCTCACCTTGGCTCCCTGGTGTTCCAGCATATGGCCGATCACGTGATCGCGGCGGATCAAAATACGGGTTGCTCCGATTTGCGCTTCCAGGTGCCGGTTGCCGATGTGCCAGGCGAGTTGAATGAGATGCGCTGCGTCGCGCCCCGTAACTTCCATCAGGTCTTCATTGGCAGCGATGACCTCAACCAGCCTGCCGTCCTCGAGCACAAGACAATCGCCGTTTCTGAGTTTCACCGGTTTTTCAAAATCAACCAACACTTCATCGCCGTGTTGAAGTTTAATCATCTTCCGCCTTATATGGCGTGATTGTGCATCCATTATAACAGCTTCTGATGGCGTCTTGCCACCATGCAAACCGTGCCTGAATGTGGTCACTCTGATCAAAACAGAAAATACCTTTGGGCCATGGGCAGCACTTCAGCCGGTGCGCAAGTGAGCAGCACGCC
>JANMHO010000221.1:0-3614 GCA_031375195.1 Rhodobiaceae bacterium | reverse complement strand
CAGTAGAAAATGGCCGTTCATCAAAGCCTCCATCAACAGCTAGCCTTGAATCAAATCTTCAACTGATCCGCAACAAATTAATAGGTCCTGACTCTAGAGGCAACTAATAACAGCACTTAACGTGAACCCTGTTTGCTTCTCTCCAACCGCCACCCCAGTGGAGGCGTCTGTCGTATGCATACATCTTTTGACCAGTTCATTGTTTTGTTTTCGGCATTAAATCTGTCATCCCGGCGAAAGCCGGGACCCAGACCCGCGTGACAAAGCGATGCCAATTTCGCTCAGAACTCCATCCTCCCTGGGTCCCGGCTTTCGCCTGGATGACAAATTTTGTGTAGGGAAAACAGTCTATCAAGCAGCAAGAAGTTGTGTGAATTCGATAGACGAGAAGGCTTGAGCGCGGCCTGCTCATCCTGACCTGCGGACTCTATGCCGACATGGTGCGCCCGCTCACGCCGCTCACCGCTTCCAACCTACTCAGGCAAGAGCGGCCGCAACCCAGGCGGAGGCCAGGATTGCGGCGACAGCGCCGGCGCATTTCCACTGCAAGCCCTGGTCAACGGTCCAGTCGCGGTCCCGCTTGGCGAGCAGCCAACCCGCGGCAATGCCCGATGCAAAGCCCAACACATGGGCAAGGACGTCGGTATTTTCTCCGCTAAAGCCCAAAAATGTCAGCAGTGCGAATCCACCAGCCACTGGCGTCCAGTTACGAAGGGCGGAGAGTGCATGATCCCGGCGTCTCACCTGCCGCAAAGCGGCGAGCAGGCCGAGGCTGGCAAATATCGACGTGGAGGCGCCGATAGATGTGTGCTCCGGTGATTGCACAAGAGCACTTAGAACGTTTCCCGCCGCACCAGCGGCGATCGTTGCAAGTGCGGCGACTCCAGCTCCAGTGACTTGCGACAGAAGCATCAGAAAGACAGTGCCGAACACAAGATTGGCGAGAAGGTGTGCGCCGCTGGCGTGCAGGCACAAGGCCGTGACCGCGCGCCACCACTCGCCCTTGAGCATCAGTCCGGACTGAACCGCCCCTTCACCGAGCCAGTCGAAAGAAAATGCGTGATTGCGTGCGGCAGCAAAAAAGAACAGCAACACGACCCAGTAGATCATCGCTACCTCGATGCGTGGCAATCCCGGGAACAACCACTCTTTTTCGGGCAGGCCCCCGGTGTTTTCACGGTCATAGGCCGCGAGTTCGTCATTGGCCCTTGAAGCGTCCTCCTGCGCCACATACAAGGCCATGAATTTGCCCTCTGGCGCAATCGATGACTGCATACCCATGGCGGTCAAGACCAAGGCATACTGTTCAGCCTGGCGGCGTCCGGCGCAACGCCGCACAGCCACCAGATCGCCTTGCGCGTCTCGATCCACACCGGCCACCTTGTCCACATTCCGCTTGTAACTGGGTTCGAGATAGGTTGTTGCAGAGGGCTATGCAAGGCCGTTGACGCTCCAGAGCAAAGCCTGTCTGGACAGTCGGGTGACAAGGCCAGTAATAACGGAAGAAAAGGGAGACAATCTTGAGCAAGCTTTCCAACATGGCGCACCGTGACATTGAAACGGTTTTGCATCCCTATACCAATTTGGCGAAACACCGGGAAACCGGGCCGCTGATACTTGGCGAAGGTCGCGGCATTTATCTTTATGACGACAAGGGCAAGCGCTATATTGAGGGGCTGGCTGGCTTGTGGTGCACATCGCTGGGCTATGGCAACGAAGAACTTGTCGAAGCGGCGGCCAGCGCCATGCGGAAACTTTCGTTCTCCAGCGTGTTTGGCGGCAAGTCCCATGATGGCGTGATTGAGCTTTCGGAAACGCTGAAGGAACTGGCGCCCTGCCCCACGTCCAAGGTCTTGTTTGGCACATCCGGTTCGGATGCCAATGACATGCAGATGAAGCTCACGTGGTATTACAACAACGCCAGGGGCAAGCCCGAGAAGAAGAAAATCATTTCACGGATGCGGGGCTATCACGGCGTTACGATTGCATCCGGTTCGCTGACCGGTCTGCCGATGGTTCACACGGATTTCGATTTACCGATCAAAAATGTGCTGCACACGTCGTGCCCGCATTATTATCGCAATGGGATGGAGGGTGAGACGGAGGCCCAATTCACGGACCGCATGGCGAAAGATCTGGATGATCTTATCCAGAGAGAAGGGCCGGAAACAATCGCCGCGTTCATTGCCGAACCAGTCATGGGAGCAGGTGGTGTTCTGGTGCCGCCCACGAACTATTTCCCGAAGATCAATGCGGTTCTGGAAAAGTATGATGTGCGCTTTGTCGCCGATGAGGTGATTTGCGGGTTTGGCCGCACTGGCAACTGGTTTGGATCGCAAACATTTGGCATGAACCCGAAGTCGATCTCAATGGCGAAGGCATTGACGTCGGCCTATTTTCCGATGAGCGCCTTGACCATTGAAGAAGACCTGTATCAGGCGATGGTGGAAGAAAGCAAAAAAATTGGCACATTCGGCCATGGCTTTACTTATACGGCCCACCCGGTGGGCTGCGCTGTGGCGCTCAAGACTTTGGAAATTTACAAGCGCGAGAAAATTGTCGAGCATGTCCAGAAGGTAGCACCGGCATTCAAAAAGCGCCTGGATATGCTGGCCGATCATCCGCTGGTGGGCGAGGCGCGCGGCGTTGGCTTGATTGGGGCGCTGGAGCTGGTGGCTGACAAGAAAACCCGGCGGGCGTTTGAGCCTCAAAAAATGGTCGGGCCAACTTGTGTCAATTTCCTGCAGGAGCTTGGACTGATCAACCGCGCCATGGGCGATTCAGTGGCGTTCTGCCCTCCGCTGATCATAACAACGGAAGAAATTCACGAGATGTTTGACATGGTGGAGGCTGCACTTAATATGACTGAGGCTTGGGTTCATACCAACGGCCATCGCAATAATTGAGATTGTCATGAACATTGCTGAAACAGAAACCGATCTGCGCGGAATTCTCGGCAGCGCCGAAGGATTGGCGGTGCAGAAATCGCGCCCGCAGCTTGACAAGTATTCGCGCCAGTTCATCGCCATGTCGCCGTTCCTTACGCTTGCGACTGCCAACGCCAAGGGCCGGGCCGATGTGAGCCCGCGCGGTGATCCACCGGGATTTGCGCATGTAGTGGATGACAAAGCCATTCTTATCCCTGACCGTCCCGGCAACAACCGCCTTGATACGATGGTGAACATTGTCGAAAACCCGAATGTTGCCTGCCTGTTTTTCATTCCAGGATTTGAAGACACGCTGCGCCTGGCTGGGCGGGCAAAGATCACGCATGATTCCGATTTGCTGAAGCATTGCGCGGTGAACGGCAAGCCGCCCAGAGTTGGCGTGCTGATTTCAATCGAAGAGGTGATTCTGCATTGCGCCAAGGCGCTGAAGCGCTCGAGGTTATGGCAGGATGACTACATGCAGGACCGAAGTGTGATGCCGAGCATAGCGCGCATCATTCTCGAGCAAACGTGCGAGAGTGAGGTTGACGAGAACGTGGCCAGCGAAGCGGACACTTCAGTTGAAGACAATTATCGCAACGAGCTCTATTGAATGAATCAAATAAAAAAGGCTTGAGAACGCCATGCTCTCAAGCCCTGAAACGGGGGGTGTGGCTTATTCAGTTA
>JANMHO010000187.1:0-9419 GCA_031375195.1 Rhodobiaceae bacterium | reverse complement strand
TGGGCGATGACGTTCTTGGCCGTGTTCGAGGGCACAGAAAACCCGATGCCCACAGAGCCTCCCGTTGGCGAGAAAATCGCCGTGTTGATGCCAACGACATCGCCATTCAAACCAAACAGCGGACCGCCGGAATTGCCCTTGTTGATGGCGGCGTCGGTCTGGATGAAATCATCATAGGGGCCGGCATTGATGTCGCGGTTGCGGGCTGAAACGATGCCGAGAGACACCGAACCACCGAGGCCAAATGGATTGCCAATGGCTATCACCCATTCGCCGATGCGCAAGCCATCACTGTCGCCAAAACTCACGGTCGGCAGCGGCTTGTCGGATTTCACCCGGATGACAGCAAGATCAGTTTTGGGGTCGCGCCCCACCAGCTCCGCCTTGAGAATTGTCTGGTCCTGGAAATGCACTTCAATATTTGTCGCCCCTTCCACCACATGATTGTTGGTGACAATCAGCCCGTTGGCGTCAATGACAAAGCCCGACCCCATGGAACTGACCGAGTGATCCTGCGGCGGCTGGTCTGGCGTCTGCCCTTGGCCCTGGCGCTTTTTCAGGAATTCGTCAAAAAATTCCCGGAATGGGGAATTTTCTGGTATCTCTGGCAATTGCATCTGGGGGTTGCTGTCGCCAGGCGCCTTGGACTGAATGGAAATTTCAACCACCGCTGGCAGCAGCCTCTCGACCAAGTCCGCCACGGAAGGTAGTTGCTCAATACTCTGCGTTTGGGCGTGAACCGGCGCAACGGCACCCAGCGAAAACCCAAGGACCAGGGCGCCAAACGCAACCCCGCCCAGCAAATTCCGTACCTGCATTGAAGTCATCTCCTGATTGTCAACCAACAACAAATGTCCGCACAATCCAAACCAGAAATACGCCAATCCCTATAGCACAAATTCCACCCGTTCGAAGCGCCTCGTCCGGCATGGTTTCCATGGCCTTCATCATTGCCTTTAATTGTCCGGGAACCAAGGCATAAAGAAGGCCCTCGATCACGAACACGAGACCAAGGGCCAGCAGCAGTGAATTCGTCATGGAGTGGTTGCGGCTGATCCGGTGTCACCTTCCTTTTGAAAACCAAAATACTTGAAGAACTCGGATGTCGGCTTCAAGACAAATGTGGTGCCATCTGTCCCAAGGCTTTTTGCATAGGCCTGCATCGAGCGATAGAAACTGAAAAACTCCGGATCCTGCTGGAAGGCCTGCGCGAACACCTTGTTGCGCTCGCCTTCGCCTTCGCCGCGAACAATCTCAGACTGCCTGCGGGCGTCAGCAAGCTTGGTTGTGTATGTCCGGTCAGTCTCGGCATTCATCCGCGTCTTGGTGGCTTCACCCTCGGAGCGAATGTCGGCGGCCAACGCGTTACGCTCGGACTCCATGCGTTTGTAGGTTTGCTCAAGCACGTTTTCATTCAAGTCTGTGCGGCGCACGCGAACGTCGACGATTTCAATGCCGAAGGACACAGCCTCCTTGCGCACCTCATCGCGGATTTCGCGCATCATGACAGCCCGGTCAGATGACAGGGCCGCATCAAATGAGCGGCGGCCGTAGGTCTGCCGCAAGGCCGCGTCAAGGCGTGCCGCAATGCGGGTTTCCGCCTGCGCCAGGTCAGCACCAAGGGTTTCGCGGAATTTTCTGGTATCGATGACCCGCGCCAGTGTTATGGCGTCAACAATGTAGACCTGGCTTGCGATGTCTTGCACAGGGCGGTCATTGTTCTCCCAGATGATGATCCGGTCTTCGACAAATGTCACGGCATCGGCGAACGGAACCTTGAAATAAAGTCCCGGCTCGGCGACCATGCGATTGATTTCGCCAAACCGCAGGACAAGAGCCTTCTGCCGCTCATCGACGACGAAGTAGGAAGAATAGGCGATGAAAGCAACAATTGCAGCGAAGATTCCCAAGATGCTTCTAAAGTTCATGTGCGTATCCTAAATCAGCTCTATTGACCGGTTGCGGGCGCAGCCGCGCGCTTTTGTATTTCTGGCAATGGCAGGTATGGCAAAACGCCTGAGCCATTCTGGTCGCCTTCTATGATCACTTTATTTGTGCGCGCCAGGATTTCCTCCATGGTTTCCAGAAAAATCCGCTGGCGGGTAACGTCCTTGGCGTTCTTGTATTCCTCGTAAACCGAAAGAAACCGCGCCGCTTCACCCTGTGCTTCGAACACAACGCGGGCCTTGTAACCATTGGCATCCTCGACGAGCTTGGCAGCTTCGCCTTCGGCCAGCCTGACCTGCTGGTTTCTGTATTGCTCCGCTTCGTTGATCGATTGCTGCCGGTTCTGGCCGGCGCGCACAACCTCGGCAAAGGCGTTGGCGACCTCGGCTGGCGGCTGAACGTCTCCAAGGTTGATGGCAGTCACCAATACTCCGGCTTTATAATCGTCCAACAGGGCCTGCGTGATCTTCTGGACTTCAGCGGCCACGGTGTCTTTGCCGGTCGTCAGGATCATTTGCGCCCGGGTCTGGCCAACAACTTCGCGCATGGCGCTTTGCGCCACGGACCGGATGGTTCTTTCCTGGTCTGCCACATTAAACAGAAATTCTTTCGGGTCAGTGATTTGCCAAAACACTGAAAATGGCACAGCGATAATATTCTTATCGCTGGTCAGCATCTGTCCTTCGGTGTTTTCCATGCCGATGTTGATCTGCCGCACCGCCCCCGTTCTGGGTTTTTCCATGGTTTCGAAAGGCCACACCGCAAAATGCAAGCCAGGCTCGGCGGTGCGGGCATATTCGCCAAACCGCAATACAATTCCACGCTCGTCGGGCTGCACCTGATAGATCGAACTGTAGACCCAGAACGCTGCCAAAAGAACAATCGGCAGCATCCAGGAATTGCCCATCCCGCCTGGCAGAATGGTTTTCAGGCTGTCTTTGCCTTTCCTGATAAGGTCATCAAGACTGGGTGGCACCGGCCCCCGGCCACCACCACCGCCGTTGTTTTTTGGCCCCTTAGGTCCCTGGCCCCACGGTCCCTGCCCCCAAGGCCCCTTGTTTCCACCACCTTCGTCACTATTCCACGGCATACAGCGCTTTCCCTATGTTACGGGTCGAATCTCACTGGTGCCGATATAGGAAGCCCGCCTCTAAAAGTCCATGATTTTAGGTAGGTTCAACCTTTGCGGTCCAAAACCCGCAACACAAAGCTGGCGCTGTCATTGGGGCCCGCGGCATGGTTCTCACGTGCCGCTTCACGCCAATGGACGGAGGTGACCTCAGGAAAACGCGTATCGCCGTCAACTTCCATGGCTACTTCCGTCAGGTAAATGCGGTCGGCCAGCGGCAGGAACATCTGGTAAATCTCGCCGCCGCCAATGATCGCAATTTCCTCCGCGCCGCCCGCAGCGGCCAGCGCCGACTTCGCATCATGCGCCACCACGGCGCCCTCAGCCAAGTAATCCGGCTGCCGCGTGATCACGATATTCTGCCGCCCTGGCAGCGGGCGCCTCGGCAGGCTTTCCCATGTCTTTCGCCCCATGATGATGGGATTGCCCATCGTAATCGCCTTGAACCGTTTCAGGTCCGAGGAAATATGCCAGGGCAAACCGCCATCCCGCCCGATAACGCCATTGCGCGAGACCGCGACCACCAGTGAAATCCGCCTCATGATGCCGCAAGCCCCGTCAGCGCATCACCAGACACGCGGTACACCGTCCATTCATCCTGGGGCATTGCACCGAGGGATTTATAGAATTCTATCGATGGCGCATTCCAGTCCAGAACCCACCACTGCAATCGTGGCAAATCCTCCGCCACGCAACGCTTTGCCAAATGTTTCAGCAACGCCTTGCCGATGCCGTTGCCGCGCTTGTCCTTATCCACAAACAGGTCCTCAAGATAAATCCCCGCCTTCCCGCGAAATGTCGAATAATTGTAAAACCACAGCGCAAACCCCGCAGGCTCGCCGTTCCAATAGGCCAAGTCACAATGGCAGCGTGGTTCTGTCCCAAACAGGCCGTCACGAATATCCTCAACCGTTGCCTGAACCTCGTGCAAGAGGTTTTCGTAATCTGCAAGCTTTCGAATAAAGTCGAATACCAGCAGCTCATCCCCCGCAACCGCAGGCCGAATGGAAAGGCTCACGGCTGCAACGCCAGGAAAAGCGTCAGTGTGTTCGCGCCATTCCATGCCGCGTGACAGGCCATGGTAAGCCAGATGCTGCCAAACCGGATGAGCAGCGCGCTTAAAACCAACCCCATGACAAAAATCATGCCGATCGCAAACCACGGCTCGGTAATATGCAAGAGCGACCACAGCGAAGTCGTGATGAGAGTCGCGCCCGAAAGGCCCGCCCTGCTTGTAGCCAAGGCTGAGAACAGATAGCCCCGAAAAATCAGCTCTTCGATGAGCGGCGCGCCGATCGCAATTGCAGGAAATGCCAGCCAGAACAGAAATGGCTCGTTTGCCAGATCAAACATGGCCTCCTTCATGGCGCCCGCCGAGCCCGTTGATGGTGACTCACCGTCGGGACCGGGTAGATACTGCTCAATATCTATCTGAAAAACGGTCGCGACTGTCATCATCACAATATAAAAGCCGATGAGGAAGCCGCCGACAATTAGAAGCCAACCCAGCCAACCGAGTTCAGGCTTGCGCAGCGCCAGGATTTCCCGTGGAATTCCACCCCGCACTTTGGAAAGCCGCCAGACGAGCCAGGCCGCCAGAATTGCAGCGGGCAAAGAACCGATGATGGACCCCTTTATAACCAGCCTTTCATTGGCAAAGTCACCACCTAAAAACAAGCCAACGACTGCCAAAGCCCCAATTGCCTGCAATAAAAAAAATGTGGCGACAATGGTCAGCCAAAGGCCCAGAGCCACCCACAGCCCCGCAGGCTGGCGCGGCGCATAAAGCCATGGCGTGCCGAATTTCTGCAAGTCGTCGCCAAACATCGCCATGATCTAAACCGCCACGGGCGCTGAAATATGCGGATGCGATTGATAACTCATGATTTCAAAATCCTCATAGTCAAATTCGTCAATGGCCTTCACACCACGCTTGAACACCAGCTTCGGTAAATCATAAGGCTTGCGGGCGAGCTGGATTTCAATCTGTTCCATATGATTGAGATAGATGTGGGCATCCCCCAGCGTGTGAATGAACTCCCCAACATCCAGCCCCGTCACATGGGCCATCATGTGGGTCAGCATCGCATACGAAGCGATATTAAATGGCACACCCAGGAAAATATCCGCCGAACGCTGATAGAGCTGGCACGATAGTTTTCCGTTCGCCACATAGAACTGGAACAGGCAATGGCAGGGCGGCAGCGCCATTCTGTCCACATCGGCGGGGTTCCAGGCCGTCACCAGCAACCGCCGCGAGTCAGGCGATTTCTTGATGCGCTCAACCGTATCGGCAATCTGGTCAATCACTCCGCCATCACGCGAAGGCCATGAGCGCCACTGCGCCCCATACACCGGCCCCAGATCGCCATTCTCATTTGCCCATTCATCCCAGATGGTCACTTTGTTGTCGTTGAGGAATTTGATGTTGGTGTCGCCCGCCAGCAGCCACAGCAACTCATAAATGATGGAGCGCAGATGCAGCTTTTTGGTTGTCTCCAGCGGCAAACCGCCGGCCAGGTCAAACCGCATCTGGTAGCCAAACACCGATTTGGTGCCCGTGCCAGTTCGGTCCGATTTCAGCACACCCTGGTCGCGCACATGCCGCATAAGTTCAAGATATTGACGCATGGCAAAGCAAGTTAGCCGATTCTTGACCCAAATTGAAACTGCCCCTTTCGTTGGGCGGGCTTACCTCCTATATTCATCCTGCCACCCAGCAATGGGCGGCTATGGTGATAAAATGCCATCGTAATAAACCATTCGGACCCGGGGGCGGTACCCGGCGCCTCCACCAAAGATTGCAGCGGCTTTGCAGGCTCTGATGGGGGCGAAATAGGATCGACGAGGGTGTAAAGGATGGAGCTTTGCCCGTGATGGTTCCGACGTTATCGGGCTAAACAAGTAGTTGCAAATGACAACTATGCTCCGGTAGCTCTCGCTGCTTAACGCAGCGCGAATGCCGAAATCAAAGTCCTGAGGCTTAGCAGTTTTAGGCGGGGTCCGCCGGTACCTGGCAACAGAAACCGGCACTTTCAAATATTGGGATAAGGTTGAGTTGGTGGCTGCGAACGGCGATAACCTGTAGTATCCGAGGGTGTGAGTCGACCTATTTCAAGGATCTCTATCCATGCCTGAAGACCTGATGCGATATGACCAACTGGCGCAACACGCCCTGCGCGGTGTGGTGCGCGAGGCTTTGCGGCGTGTCGAAAAATCTGGCCTTCCGGGGGAACATCATTTTTACATCGCCTTCAATACGCAATATCCCGGTGTCGACATCGGGGAACGCATGTCGCAGCGCTACCCCCGTGAAATGACAATCGTGTTGCAGCACCAGTATGAGAACCTGATCGTCAGGGACGATCGGTTCGAGGTGCAGCTTTCCTTTGACAATATTCCTGAAAGACTGGTGATTCCGTTCAATGCGGTGAAGGGTTTTCTCGACCCGTCAGTTCAATTCGGATTGCAGTTCGAAGTTGTGACAGTTGAACCGGCCGAAGGCGGCGAAAAGCCGGCCGAACCAAAAACTGAACCGGAGGCCGAGGACCCGGATAAGCCGAAAGTTGTTTCGCTTGACTCTTTCCGCAAAAAATAAGGATAAGGCTAGGCATGAAATTGCTCACGAATCTTGCATTTTGGGCTTTGGCGCTGCTGCTTTCGCAACCGGCCCTCGGGCAATCCGCCAAGGATCAGGCAGGCTTGGCCGCATTGTCGGCCAAGCAGCTTGAACACACCGCCGCCAAGGAAATATTCGGCGCGGCCAGGATTCCGGCGAATTTGAAATCCCGCGCAATTGGAAGTTACGCCAAGGGCTGCCTGTCAGGCGCCATGGAAATGCCGGAGGATGGGGCTGCCTGGCAAGTGATGCGCACCTCCCGCAATCGCAACTGGGGCCACCCTGCCCTCGTAAAACTGGTTGAGCGCCTGGCCCGTGAAGCCAAGGCAAACGACGGATGGAATGGCCTGATGGTGGGCGATATCGCCCAGCCCCGTGGCGGGCCAATGCTCACCGGCCACGCCAGCCATCAAATTGGTCTCGATGTTGATGTCTGGCTCAATCCCATGCCGGACCGCAAGCTGACCCAAAAGGAGCGTGACGATATTTCTGCCGTGTCCGTGGTCAAGGACCGCAAATCCCTGGACTACAAGGTTTGGACCGAGGCCCATGCCAGGCTCATCCGGCGCGCTGCGTCCTATCCGGAAGTCGCCCGGATATTTGTGCATCCGCCGATCAAGGCGGAGCTGTGCAAATGGGCCAAAGGTGACCGTTCATGGCTTGCCAAGGTGCGCCCCTATTTCAACCACACCTACCACTTCCACATTCGCATGAAATGCCCGGCCGGTTATGCCGGTTGCAAAAACCAGGCTCCAGCGGCCCCAAAAGATGGAACAGGCTGTGGCGAGGAGATAGCCCATTGGATGGGGGATATCCCGTGGAAAAAGCCAAAACGCGACCCCAAAGCCAAGCCGCTCAAACCCGCTCCGGCCTTGACTCTGGCGGCTCTTCCTGCTGAATGCCGTGCCGTTGTGACGGCACCCTGATCGCCGCTGATTTGCATTAAGGAGTGGAGCCCTCAAGGGCCTATCCATGACGAGCACAGAAAATGCTACCGGTGAGCCAGCCAGCGGCTCGGGCCTCTCATCCACAAAACTCAAATTGGCCTTTGCCTCAATTGGTGTCGTGTTTGGCGACATCGGCACAAGCCCGCTCTATTCCATGCGCGAGGCCCTGCATCCGGTTGTGGACGCAGGCGGCGACTTGCGCCTGGCAGTCCTGGGCGTCGTCTCGCTTTTGTTGTGGGCGCTGATCCTTGTTGTTTCGCTGAAATACGTAGTTTTCCTGATGCGCGCCGACAACAAGGGAGAAGGTGGCATTCTGTCGCTCGTCGTTCTCGTTGAAACAATTTTGCGGAAAAAAGGCGGCATTGTCTTGGCGCTCGGCATTATAGGCGCGGCATTCTTTTTTGGCGACGCAATGATTACGCCTGCCATGTCTGTGCTCTCCGCCATTGAAGGCCTGGCCGTCATCAATCCGGAATTTGAATCCTATGTGGTGCCCCTGACGCTGGCGGTGCTGTTTAGCTTGTTCATGTTTCAATACCGGGGCACTGCCGGTGTCGCTTCGATTTTTGCGCCCGTCACGGCGTTCTGGTTTTTCATAATCGGCCTCATGGGACTCGTTCACATTGGCGACGACCTCGAGATATTCTATGCATTGAACCCATTATACGGCCTGCGTATGCTGACTGACCAACCGGGCCTTGCACTGCTGGTGTTCGGCGGTGTGTTCCTTGCGGTCACGGGCGGCGAAGCGCTTTATGCCGACATGGGACATTTTGGAAGAAAATCCATTCGGCTCGCCTGGCTCTCCGTCGTATTCCCTGGATTGGTGCTGAACTACCTCGGCCAGGGGGCATTCATCATCGCAAACCCACAACATGTGGAAAATCCGTTCTTCCTGATGGCACCGACATGGGGCCTGATTCCCTTGGTTATTCTGGCAACGCTCGTTACGGTTATCGCCAGCCAGGCTGTGATTACCGGAGCCTTCTCGATAGCCCAGCAAGCCATGCAACTCGGCCTTCTGCCACGCATGAACATCACCCACACTAGCGAAACCGAACAGGGCCAGATTTACATCGGCCAGATCAACTGGCTGGTTCTCGCTGGTGTGGTCTTGCTGGTGCTGGTCTTCCGTTCATCGTCAAACCTGGCCTCCGCCTACGGCGTTGCCGTCAACACATCCATGGTCGTTGATTCAATCCTGGCGCTGGTGTTCTTCTGGAAAGCCCGGGCTTTCCCGCTTTATATTGTGATCCCGGCGCTTCTTGGCATTTTCGCCATCGAGCTCACCTTCCTCGCGGCCAATGGCTTGAAGCTGGCGAGGGGTGGTTACATGCCCATGTTGATTGGCGCCAGCATCATTTTGATCATGGTCACCTGGATGCGCGGGCGGCAGGCGCTTGCAGCAAAACTTCGAAGGGAATCCATCGAACTGGTGGGCTTGCTGGAAAGCCTGGAGAAGCGCCAGCCGACCCGCGTGGCCGGTGCCGCTGTCTTCATGCAAACTGATCCGATTTACGCACCAAGCGCGCTGATGCATAATCTCAAGCATAATCGCGTTCTGCACGATATACTGGTTTTCATCACGCTTGAAACCACCGATGAGCCGCGCGCCGATCCCGAAAACCGTGTCTCGGTAAAGCACCTGCCGCTTGGCGCCTGGCTGGTGGAGGCAAGATTTGGCTACATGGAGCAGCCGGATGTGCCGGCGGCCCTTCGCGCGTGCGAAGCCCATGGGCTATCCATTGATCCCCAGCAAGCGTCCTATTTCCTTGGC